>JBLYYU010000311.1:0-3244 GCA_048550275.1 Polyangiales bacterium | reverse complement strand
GCTCTCCGATCCCTTCGATCAGCTCTACAAAGGCGTCATCCCGAAGCACATGGACGCCCTGAACTGGGTCCAAGAAGAGTGGTTTGAGCGACTTCAGAACCGGAACGTGGTCGTCGAGCACGACGGGCGGACCAGCCTCAAGCTCGACGTCTACGTCGATCCGGCCGCGGTCGAGGACGGAGACTACGTCGACTTGGCGCGAAACAGCCTGCAGGCCTACTTCCCGCGCGTGCGGGATTCTTCGCTGTTCGAAATGTTGGCGCCGGACGCGCCTGCGGCCATCGAGAAAGCCGTCGCCGAGGACCCGGCCATTGTCGGTAAGACCGTCCAGATCTACTTCCCCGTGTCTGAGCACTACGCCACGCTGGCTGCAGGCGAAGAGCCGACGATTCTCAATCCGCGTTTCAACGAAGCTCAGCTCGCCGCGTACTACGTTTTTGTCGACAAAGGGATGTTGCGCACGCCATTCAACTGGGAGCTCTTCTTCAACGCGGACAGCCGCTTCCCGGAGCGCGCGGGTCTCGCCGGGGCGATCACCGGTTCGTTTTACGCGCTCCTCGTCTGTTTCATGCTGAGCTTCCCCATCGGCATCGCCGCGGCGGTCTACTTGGAAGAGTTCGCGCCGAAGAACCGCCTCACCGACCTCATCGAGGTCAACATCAACAATTTGGCGGCCGTGCCGTCGGTGGTGTTTGGTCTTCTCGGTCTTGCAGTGTTCCTGGGCTTCTTCGGCCTGCCGCGTTCGGCCCCGCTCGTCGGCGGTATGGTGCTCAGCCTCATGACCTTGCCGACCATCATCATCACCACGCGCGCCGCGCTGAAGGCGGTGCCGCCGTCCATCCGCGAGGCGGCGCTGGGTGTCGGCGCCTCCAAGCATCAGGTCATGCTGCATCACGTGTTGCCCTTGGCGTTGCCAGGCATTCTGACCGGCACCATCATCGGCATGGCCCAAGCACTGGGCGAGACGGCGCCGCTGCTCTTGATCGGCATGAATGCGTTCATTCCGAGTGTCGAGAATATGGGACTTCTCGAGCCAGCGACCTCGCTGCCGACCCAGATCTTCAGCTGGGCCGACAGTCCCGAGCGTGGCTTTGTCTCGCGCACTTCGGCGGCGATCCTGGTGCTGCTCGGCTTCCTGGTGATCATGAATCTTGTTGCGATCACGCTGAGACAGATGTTCCAAAGAAAGTGGTAGAAGAGGACATAGTTTTGGAGGCGAAGGTGGAAGAGCGACCATCCATCCAGGTCGAGGCGCCTGCAGTGCCGGAAAAGACAGGAGGCGAAGCGCCTGCTGAGCAGGGCGACCCGAAGATGAAGGCGGCCGACGTCAACCTTTGGTATGGCGAGAAGCAGGCCTTGTTCGACGTGAACCTCGAAATGTTCGACAAGTCGGTCACGGCGCTGATCGGCCCGTCCGGCTGCGGCAAGTCCACGTTCCTGCGCTGTCTCGATCGCATGAACGACGTGATCGATATTTGCCGCGTCCAAGGCGACATCCGGCTCGACGGTGAGGACATCTACGCCCCCCGCGTCGATCCGGTGCAGCTCCGGGCCCGCGTCGGCATGGTCTTCCAAAAGCCGAACCCCTTCCCCAAATCCATTTTCGAGAACGTTGCATACGGTCCCCGGATTCACGGGACGTGCAGGACGAAGGCCGAGTTCGAAGAGGTCGTGGAGGGCAGCCTGACGAGGGCTGGGCTCTGGGAAGAGGTGAAGGATCGTCTAGACGAGCCCGGCACCGGCCTTTCCGGCGGCCAGCAGCAGCGGCTGTGTATCGCCCGCGCCATCTCGGTGAACCCCGAGGTTCTGCTCATGGACGAGCCGTGCTCGGCCCTTGACCCGATCGCCACGGCCAAGATCGAGACATTGATGGACGAACTCAAAGAGAACCTTTGCATCGTCATCGTGACCCACTCGATGCAGCAAGCGGCGCGCGTCTCCCAGCGCACGGCGTTCTTCCATCTCGGCAAGCTCGTCGAGGTCGATCAGACGTCCAAGATATTCACCAATCCGTCCGACCAGCGGACGCAGGACTACGTCACGGGCCGTTTCGGCTGATACCGGCTCTTCAGGAGTTTCCTCAATGGAACAGCAGCACGAACACATCGTCAGGTCTTACGAGGAGGAGCTTGCGCTTCTCAACAACAAGATCGCCAAGATGGGTGGGCTTGCCGAGCAAGTGCTCGGGCAGTCCTTCGAGGCGCTGGAGCGCCGCGACCCAGATCTTGCGGCCGCGACGATCAACGAGGACGAGGCCATCGATGATCTTCAACGCGAGATCGAAGAGCAGGCGGTGGTGATGATCGCCCGCCGCCAGCCCATGGCCTACGACCTTCGTCAGATCATGGCGGCGTTGCGCATCTCCACCGATCTGGAGCGCATCGGCGATCTCGGCAAGAACATCGCCAAGCGTGCGGTTGCCGTGGTGACCGAGCAGCAGCCCAAGCAACTCATGCTGGGCCTGAAGCATATGGGCGAGCTTTCCCTGAGCCAGCTCAAGGAAGTGCTCGATGCGTTCATCGAGCGCGACGCTGAGCGTGCATTGAATGTTTGGTACAAGGACGAAGAGATCGACGCCATGTACAACTCGCTGTTCCGCGAGTTGCTGACCTACATGATGGAGGACCCGCGCAATATCGGGCTCTGCACCCATCTGTTGTTCGGTGCCAAGAACATCGAGCGCGTGGGCGATCATGCCACCAACATCGCTGAGACGGTCTATTACCTGGTGCACGGCCGGGCCATCACCGATCAGCGCCCCAAAGGCGACACCACGAGCTCAACGCCAGTGAAGCTCACGCGGAACGTCGTCTAACTGATACCGGTCGAGCCGATGCTACAAACGAATGAAGTGAGCGGCGGAGGAGCGAAGGTCCTGGTTGTCGAGGACGAGGAGCCACTGGCCCTTCTCCTGCGCTACAACCTGGAAGCGGAAGGCTATGCAGTCGATGTCGTCCATCGCGGCGACGAGGCGGAGATTGCCATTGCCGAGAGCTCGCCCGATCTCGTTGTCCTGGATTGGATGCTGCCGGGCATCTCCGGGCTGGAGCTTTGCCGCCGTTTGCGCACGGGCAAGGAATCCCGGACCATCCCCATCATCCTGCTGACCGCCCGCAGCGAGGAAACCGATCGCATTCGCGGCCTGACCACCGGGGCCGATGACTATGTGGTCAAGCCGTTCTCGCTGCCTGAACTCATGGCGCGCGTCCGGGCCATCCTGCGCCGGACCAATCCGGAGCGCATT
>JBLYYU010000310.1:0-3568 GCA_048550275.1 Polyangiales bacterium | reverse complement strand
CTCTGCATGATGCCTCGATGCATCCGATGCTCGTCGTAGTCCCGCATCACCAGGCCGCCCTGAAAGAAGTCGGCCATGACCGACTGCCAGCCCATCTTGGTCGAAAAGTTCTTCTCGCGATCCATCAGCACGCGTTGCACGTGGTCTGGATGAAGCAGCAGCACGCACTTGTTTCCCGTGATCGAGATCCGGCTGACGGGGCCGTAGTTCTCGTAGAAGTGGCCGAAGAGCGACAGCGGGTCCTGGACCATCGCCAGAGTCTTGCCGACGAAGGGCCAGCCGTATTCGCCGTCCAGGTGACTCAAGTCCCGGTTCGCGGGTCGCTGGTCGTAGGGAAGCTCGGAAGCGGTGTCCATTCCCGAAGTATACAAATTGTAAACTTAAGGGGCAATGAGAAACCATTGTTTCTCGGTTTGTCGCGCTTGCCGCTACCAATTCCCGAGCGCAGCGCTGACCGTCGACGGACGTTCCGCCGCGAAAACGGGCGGAAGCTCACGAGGTTCAGAGCGAACGGCCCGCCGAGTGATCAGCCTGCCGTCCAGCCTGACCGGGCCGAAGCCGAAAGGGCTTGCGAGCCCCGTCCCAATCCTGGGTTCTTTGCGTCTGCCGCCGCTCAAAAGGTCGGTCTCCCCGTCCGGCCCAACGACGTAGGCGAGGCTGTCGCCGACCGAGGCGCCGAGCGCGACTCCCTGCTGCACGAGAACGACTAGCGCGCTGGTTTCCCCAGCGTCGGGGTCACTCAGAACGGCGTGGTCGATGCCTTCGAGAAGCATCACCCAGTCTCGCGGCTCCTCGGGCAGTGCGCCGTTTCGAAAGCACCGGGCGAGCTCCGCGACCGTTCGCGACGCGGCGGCCTGCGATGCGTGGCGGGAATCCGCGCCGTCGGCGAGCGCGATCAGCGTTCGATGCGCGTCCCTCAAAACGCATAGCCGATCGTGGCTCGTATCGTGGTTCGGTCGTTGCGACGCGCTTATCTCGAGTTTCATGAGTGCCCCCGTTGCTTGTTCATACTCACAGCAACAGGGCGCCGTTACGCGCTATTCCTCACCCCGTACACCAAAGTACATTGCCAGTTTGGCAAAGCGAGCCCTCGCTCCTCGTCCGCCGTCAGGGTTTGGCGCTTCCACGGCCTGCTGAGCTATGGTCTCTTCCCATGACGTCTCGGAATCTGTGTAATGTCTGAACGCACCAGTCTTCGCGGCGTTCTCAAGCGCAAGCCGGTCGTCGCCTGGGCACTCTATGACTGGGCGAACTCCGCCTTCGCGACCACGATCATGGCCGGGTTCTTCCCGGTGTTCTACGGCGTGATCAGCGAGGAGCTAAGCACCGAGGACAGCCAGTTCTGGTTCAACGTCACGCTGGCCGCGGCCAGCGTTTTCATCGCTGTGTCTGCGCCCATCCTAGGCGCCGTCGCCGACCGTGGAGGCTCGCGAAAGAAGTTCCTGGTCTTCTTCGCAAGCATCGGAATTCTCATGACGGCCGGCCTGGCCTGGGTGCACGCTGGTCACTGGTGGATGGGCTTGTTGCTCTACGGGCTTGGCACAGTCGGGTTCTCCGGCGCCAACGTGTTCTACGACTCGATGTTGGTCGACGTGGCCGAAGAAGAGGAGCTCGATCTCGTTTCGACGCTTGGCTACTCGGCTGGCTACATTGGAGGCGGACTCCTCTTCGCGCTCAACGTGCTCATGGTCCAGAAACCGGAATGGTTCGGCCTGCAAAGCGCGGGCGCGGCGGTGAAGGCGTCGTTTCTGAGCGTGTCGGTTTGGTGGGCGGTATTCACCATTCCACTTCTGCGCTTGGTTCGTGAAGAGCCCACCAAAGATCAGGCTAGGCCATTCGAAGCCGTAGGGCAGGGCCTGCGGCAACTCCTCGACACACTGAAAGAGATCAGCAGCTTCAAGACGCTGCTTCTCTTTCTCGTCGCATACTGGATCTACATCGACGGCGTGAACACGGTCATCAAGACCGCCGTGTTCTTTGGCGACAAGGTTCTCGGCCTCGAGTCGAGCGCCTTGATCACCGCGTTGCTCCTGACCCAGTTTGTGGCCTTTCCCGCTGCCCTCGCGTTCGGCTGGCTCGGTCAGCGAATCGGACCCAAGCCCGCCATCCTCATCGGCATTGCCGTCTATCTTGGCGCGCTGGTCTATGCGTGGCGATTCCTCGAGGATGAAGGCGATTTCTACCTTCTTGCGATTGCGATCGGTCTCGTCCAAGGCGGGGTACAGGGCCTGTCCCGTTCACTCTACGCGCGCCTCGTTCCTCCTTCGAAGACCGCCGAGTTCTTCGGCTTCTTCAATATGGTTGGGAAATTCGCCACGATCTTCGGTCCGTTGCTCATCGCGTTTACGCCGATGCTCGTTCCCGGTGCGAGCGATCGCGACGGCATCCTTTCGCTCAGCATTCTGTTCTTGGTCGGCGGCTTCCTCTTGAGCCGAGTGCGCGTGGAAGACGGCATCGAAGCCGCGCGCCGCTACGACGGCTAGCGAACCAGGTCGAAGCGACGGCAGTAGCTCTCGAAGCGCTCGTGTATGGCCCGCGTATCGAGACCAAAGCCCTCGGCGCTGTGGATGTGCCGCGGGCTTGGTTTGGCCCGCTTGGCCCGCATGTATTCGTGCATTGCCCGACGACCCTCGGCGCTCAGATCCATTCCAAGGGCTCGATAGACATCGTCGATCGTGCCCACCGGGTCACGACTCAAGTCTGGTGCGCGAACGTGCGCGATTCGACCCTCAGGCAACTCGTCGACCGCTGCCACGGCCGCCTCGAGTCTGCGGGTCATGTAGCTATCTGAAATCTCCGCGCCAAGCGCTTGGGCGTCGATGTCGCTGCTGAAGACGGCGCGAGCATAGGCGTGGAGACTGCAGATCGAGCTCAGTGTTTCTGCTGGGTCGCGGTGAATGAAAAGAAAGCGGGCGTCGGGGTAGACCTGCAGGATCTCCTTCACGAAGAAGGTGTGCGTCGGATCCTTTAGAACGAATCGCTTCCCGTACGGTCGATGATATTGCACTAGCTGCAGCTGCCGACGGTGATCTCGGTAGGCGACGCTCGCGTCCTGCGCGAGCAACCAATCGACATAACCGCCGACCCGGTATTGCACGTTGAACTGCGGCGTTCGAAAGACGTTGGTGAACATCCCCCGGCATTCGTCGGTTTGATACGCGTCCATCGGGTGAATCGCCTTGATGCTTGGCGAGACGATGTCTGCGAGCATGAGCATGCGCTTCAACTTGCGCTGCCGCGCTTCGGGACCCTTCGAGCTGTGCACCGGATCGAAGCTTTCCCAATGCGGGAGTGTCCGGTTTTCGGGATCCTCGCCGAGAAGCCGATGGAGCACGGTGGTTCCGCTTCGAAACAGACCAAGGACGAAGATCGGTGTGGGCAGCTCGGTTCGCTCGATCTCGGGCGTCACTCGGAGGGCCTGCTCGATTTGGAGATGGGTCGACGCCATGCGAGTGCAGTCGATCCAAGCCGCGATCTTTCCGATGAAGTTCAGAGCTGCGTCTTCGTTGAGCGACTCGGTGAGCGAAATGAGGGCCGCCTGCGCGTCCCGGCTGGGTTCCCCCGCGTT
>JBLYYU010000309.1:0-10700 GCA_048550275.1 Polyangiales bacterium | reverse complement strand
CGCGCCGTGGGGCGGCTGGCGTGCCCCCAGGCCTCAAGTCCCTCCGGCCACCTTTCCACGCCCCCCCGGCCGCAGGGTACCCAAACCCCGCTTTTTTCCGAGCCGCGTCCATCCCCCAAGCCGAGCGGATCGATGAAGCCCCGCATCGCGCCTTTTTTTCCGCGCCCCGGTGACCTTCCGTTGGGAGACTTCCAACAATGGGCTAGAAAGCAGGTTGTGGAACTCTGGTTGCTTGCGTTTTGGGCTATTTCTGGCGCCGCACTCCTCTTCACGCACCTCCTGATGGCTTGGCGCGTGCTCGCGGGGCCGTTGGCCGCGCAGTGGCGCTACTTGGGTTTCCTCGTCCCGATTCTCACGCCGATCGTCGCCTGGCGCGGCGGCAACCGGCTCGGCCCCATCACCTGGGTTCTGTTTCTCGTCGTTTACCTGTCTGCGCGCATGGTCGAGGTTTGATGTCCAACCCGGGTCATCCGTTCGTGACGATTCACGTTCGCGCTGAGCAGGTCGAGCTCGCGCAGCTTCTGCTCTGGGAGCTAGGCGCCACCGGTCTCGAAGAGCGGGATCAAACGACGATCGTCCGCGGTTCGCTCACCGGTGCGAGCGTAATCATCGCGGCGTTTTCAGATGAAGTGTCGGCACAGCGCGCCTTCGATGAGATTCGCGGGGAGTACAAAGCGGAGATGACCTATGTTCCGCAGGAAGACTGGGCGACCGAGTGGCGTCGCGGTTTTGGCGCACAAAGAATCGGGAAGCGACTGTTGCTCCATCCTTCTTGGGAGCCGGCAGATAGCGAACCGGGCGATGTCGTGCTCACAATCGATCCCGAGAATGCGTTCGGCAGCGGGGATCATGAAACCACCCGTCTCGTGCTTCAGGTCCTCGACGAACGCGTGCGCGGCGGTGAGCGAGTCTTGGATGTAGGCTGCGGAAGCGGCGTACTCTCGATCGCGGCGGTTCGTCTGGGCGCCGCGTCGGCGGTTGGAACCGATATCGACGCCGATGCAGTGGCCGTCGCGCGTCGAAACGCCAACCTCAATGGAGTGGCCGATCGCGCTTCTTTCTCAACTGAGCCGCTGGCCGAGCTTCCGGGCCTCTCCGACATCGTCCTCGCAAACATCGAGACCCGCGTGCTCGTCCAAATGCCCGGCGATCTCCAAGCACATCTCGCAGAGGACGGGGTCTTGGTCTTGAGTGGAATCCTTCGGACCGAACGCGAGGACTTGCTCGCCGCATACCCGACGATGAAGCTCGAGGCCTGTTTCGAAGAGGGCGAGTGGTGCGCCTGCGTTCTTCGGTCGGAAGGCTCATGACCCTGCGGCGACTGTACGCCGAGGAGCTCCCGGGGGAGGGCGGTCGAGTCATTCTCGACGAGTCGGCTGGTCGCCACGTTCGTGTGCTTCGTCTGGGTCCGGGTGATGCGGTCGTTCTCTTCGATGGAAAAGGACGTACGGCCGCGGCCCGGATAGAGTCCGTGGACGAGCAGGTGAGCTGTCAGGCGGAAGCTCCAGTTCTGGGTGCGACCCGTCGAGCGCGCCTCGTGCTGATGCTTGCCGTTCCCAAAGGGGCGAAGCTCGACGATTGCGTTCGCATGGCGACCGAGCTCGGTGCGGACGAAATCGCGCTGATGCAGACCGAACGGACCGTGCCTCGCTGGGACGCCGAGCGCAGCCGATCCCGGCTCGATCGCCTGACGCGCATCGCGATCGAAGCCTCCGCCCAATGCGAGCGGGACGATGTTCCCATCGTACACGCGCCCCGGACTTGCGTTGCCTGGCTGAAGGATGTCCCGACCGAGGCGCAAGGGGTCCTGTTCGGGGCGCGGGCGAAGGGAGCTCTGATCCTGGACCGGATACCCGCAGAGCTCTGGTGCGCCGTCGGCCCCGAAGGTGGCTTCACCGATGAGGAGATCGCGGTCTTCCAACGAGCCGGATTTACGTTCGCCAGCTTGGGAACACGCGTTTTGCGGGTCGAGACGGCGGTCCCGGCGGCCTTAGCCATCGTCGCAGATCGCCTCGGCGACGTTCGACAAGCTCGTTGACACGCTGCCCGAAGCCCGGTCACCATTGAGGGGTAGATGTCCGTACTCGCCTCGCTCCTGGTCCGGGACCAGGTGATCCCCGTCGACCGGGTCCAAGGAGCCATCCAGGATCAGGTGATGCGAGGGGGGAATCTCGACACGGCTCTTCTCGAGCTCGGGCTCTTGAGCGAGAACGTCATGAACGCGTACTGCGCTGCCGTCTACGGGCTTCTGCCTGCGACACGCGACGAGGTGATGCACACCTCGATGACCACGATTCGAGTCTTGCCTAGGGAGTTCGCCGTACGGCATCGCTTGATCCCCGTCGCCCGAACCGAAGACGCGGTCGTGCTGGCGGTCGATAGGCCGTTGCCCGATGCGACCCTTCGCGAGATATCTTTCGAGCTCGGCATTGACCCCGTGCAGCGCATCGTTTGCTCCGTTCGTGTCGAGGCGGGACTTGCGCGCCACTACGACATCGAGATGAAAACGCGGATGCGCAAGCTCAACAACCAGCTCGAGGCTACGGACGCAGGTTCCATTCCCTACGTCGTGCCGTACGAAGGGGTTGGAAGCCGGAGCTCGCTACCGCCCAGCAAAGAAAAGTCCGGCTCTTTTCCGCGCGTCGACTCTTCGATTCCGTCGCCAACTGGCATCGCCGATACCGAGCCACCCGTGGACGTGGCGCCCAAGATCGGCTCATCGGTGCCCGCCGGGACATTCCGCGATTCCGACCCTGGCGCCAACTACCGTCGGCGGTCCGAACCGCAGACCGGTTTCGTCGATGCGACCCGATATAGCCTGCCTCCCCGCCCGCCGGAGGTGCTCGGCAGGCCTTCGATGCGGCAGCGGGCCTCGCAGCCGCCGGTTAGCAGGAGCCGGCCGAGTCCCCCGAGCTCGCAGGCGCCAGACACGGGATGGCGGCCTGGTCCTGCGCCCGACAGGGCCAAGCCAGCGTCCGGCTGGAAGCCTGGTCCTGCGCCCGAGGGCGCCAAGCCTGCGTCCGGTTGGGAGCCTGGTCCTGCGCCCGAGATTGCCAAGCCAGCGTCCGACTGGGAGCCGAGCCCCGTGCCCAAAGCAACGGATCCCACGTCGAACTGGCAGCCCAGCCCCGCGCCTCTGGAGCCGGAGCCGGAGCCGGAGCCGCTGAGCGACCGGCGATCGGCAGCGCGAAGCTCGTCGAGCGCACCGGCTCATCATCTTCCCGTCGACCCTCGACGCGACAACGACGGCAGCGCGATGAGCCACGACGTCGTCTCGTTGCCACCCGGCACGCCAAGCTCCGCTCCGCCCATCGCGCATACCGATCTCGCAGGACGCGATTGGGGTGCGGCGCCAGCCCCGGCCGCAGACGCCGGTTCTCTGCCGAGCATCATCGTGGACTTCGGGGAAGATGTGGAACAGTTCGTCGCCCAGCTCCGCAACGCGAGCCCGGACGACGACTCCACGATTCTTTCGGCCCTCGAGCTGGGTGAGGTCGCGATGCCGGTGATGGCGCGGGAGTTTCCGGGAGAGCTCTGGTTCGATCGGAGCGAGCCGCACTCGGGGACTCCGGCCGGTCGGGACGTTTCAGCGATCGCCAGGGCCTTCGTAGCGTTCGGCGAGGGCGCCGTACCCTATGTCGTTCCCCTGCTGGATCACGAAGACCCGGATGTTCGCTACTATGCATCGATCCTCGCCTCGGAGTTCGTGCACCCCGACCTCGTCAAGCCCGTCGGTCGGCGATTGTTCGACGAGGACGAGGGCGTCCGCTCGAGCGCATACAGAGCCTTGAGCGTTCTCTACGCTTGCGAGCTCGAGTTCACTCTTCTAATCGAGCGGCTTCGGGCCCTGGCCCGAGACGGCCGCGAGATCGCGCCTCAGGCCACCTCCATCGAGGCACTCGGCAAGCTACGCGATACTGATTCATTCGAGCTTCTCGTGACCCTTCTCGACAGCAGTGAGCCGGAGCTCGTCAGCGCCGCCCATTCGAGCCTGGTTCGACTGAGCTCTCAGGACTTCGGCAAGAGCAAGAAGAAATGGAACGCCTGGTTCGAGAAGCACAGCGACGAGCATCGGGTCGTCTGGCTCATCAGCGCGCTCATGCATTCGGACGAGCGACTCCGAAAGCGAGCCGGCGAGGAGCTCCTGCATCTCACGCAGGAAGACTTCGGCTACGAGGCGAAGAAGTCGCGAAAGGCGCGGAGCGCAGCGCAGCGCAAGTACCATACCTGGTGGGTAAGTGTCGGTTTTCGCATGTTTGTGGAACCGCATCCGCACGGTTCTGGTCATGCGGAACACCAGTGATAGACTCCGGCCGCGTCGAATAAACGAGCTCTCATCGTGCGTATCCCGAGGCTCCTGACAATACTGGGTCCCGCGTCCGTTCTCTACGTTCTGGCCGCGCGGGCGTCTTCGAACACCATGGCTTCACCGGAGTGGTTGGTGGCGGCGCTGTCCCTCGGGCTCTCCCTGACCCCGCTGGCGGTGCTCGGGTCGCGTTCCGGCCGTAGAGGGGCCTCCCGGCTTGCCGTGATGGGGGTGAGCCTCGCCTTGGCGGTCGCCTCCGCACGCACGGCCTCGCCGGCCCTCGGCTGGACCCACGACATCGCCTGGCTTCTGGTGGCCGTCACCGCGCTCGACCTGGTCATCCCACGCGAGGTCGGCTCGGGCGTTCGGTACGGCGCGCTCGGCGCGTTGGGCTTTCTCGCGTTCCTCGCCGCGATCCTGTCGGGGCAGGGCGTGATTTCCGATCTCAGCTTTGGCGTGGTCGTCGTCATGGGTCTCCTGGTAGCCGCTGCTCTTCACCAGATTGTCCTCGTCGGACGGGGTCACGTCGTCGAAGGCGCCCTTTCCGGCGTTGCGCTTGCGGGTCTTGCGGTTGGGCTGGCGTACGCGTGGCTCGGCCCGCTCCATGGTTCACTCGGGACCACCGTGGAGTTCTGTGCGGCGGCGTTGCTCTGGCTCGGGCACCTCGCTTGGCTCGATCCTGGTTGGCGTTCGCTGAGACGCGTGGGCGTCCCCCTCGTCGCCGCATCCGCGCTGTGTTTCTTGCTGACGCTCTCGTTCGCACCCGAGGCTCGACTGAAGCGATGGGAGCTCGGCGTCTTCGCCATCGGTTCTGCGGTTCTCTGGTGGGTTACCTTTTCGTTCGCCAGGCGGCTCTCCAATCGAGCGGTTTGGAGCACGTCCGGCCGGCTCGCGGATGGAGCCGAGGCCGCGCGTCAGCGTTTGGTAGGCGGCGCAACGCTCGACGAAATCGCTACCGGTGCGCTTGTTCCACTGGGCTTCGCTTACGACGACAGCGACAGCGTGCCCGAGCTCTACACACTGGATCCTCCGCTTCGCATTCGCCTCGACGTTGGCGAGCGCCCGAATACCCGCAGCGCGCAGGCCCCGGCTGCAGTCACCCATGCCTTGTTCGTCGATGGACATCAGGGGGTCATCGACCTGGTGAGCCTCCGGACCCGTGTCGTTCGCGACCCCGCGGTTCGGGACTTGGTGAACACGCTGGAGAACCTCGACATGGGCAGCGCGATTCCGTGCATGCACTTGGACCACACCGAGGGCGTGCTGTTTCTTCCCCTGGGCGACCGATCGGAGACCCTGTCGCGCATCGAGCTGGAGGAGCTAGGTCGTCTAGCTGATTCGCTCGGGGGTGCGCTCGCGTCGGCCCTCGCTCAGCGCAGGGCGGATAGCCACATCCATCAGCTTTCGACCGAGCGCCGCGAAGCCGAGGACCGGATCTCCATCCTCGAAGGCGAGCTCGAGCAACTCCGTGGTCAGTGCGACCTTCTTGGGCGAGGTCTCGCTGAGGATCGGACTCTTCACGTGGCCTACAGCCCGGCGATGCGTCGCGTACAGACGCGCGCGATCGAGCTCGCCCCAGTGGCGGATCCGATCCTGCTCATCGCACCCGCAGGCTCTCCGGCGTTGCCGGTTTCTCGTTTCATCCACGATCGCGGACCGCGTTGGGAGGCGCCCTTCATCGTGGCAGATTGCTCCGCAGCGCCCACCGACCAGATCGCGACTCTTCTCTTCGGTTCGAAGAGCGCCGGGCGCGCCGGTTGGTTTCGATCGGCGATGGGCGGGACGCTGCTCCTGCGCGACCTGCCCGCTCTCGCCAAAGCAGACCAGGCACGTCTCGCCGCTGCACTCGCCGACGATGAATCCTCCGGGAACGATTCCGGCGATCCGACGCTCCTTCGACCGAGGCTGATCGGCACCTCGCGCGCGCCCTTGGGCGAGCTCGAGCTCCGCGCTGCGATCCATCCAGAGCTCGCCGGTCACCTCAGCGGGCCGGCTCTCACGATCCCACCACTGCGCGATCGCCGCGAAGACGTGCCATCTCTCGTCTTGCTCGCCATCGACCGGGCATGCCGTGTGCTGGCGCGAGAGCCCGTCGGTATCGCCGAGGAGGCGATGAGCGAGCTGGTCGAACACGATTGGCCGGGCGACGTCGCAGAGCTCGAGCTCGTCATCGAGCGAGCCGTTGCAAAGGCACCGTCCAAGACGATCATGCGGCGGGATCTGCCTCCGCTCGCCTGGCCGGGCGGCAACGAGGAGGAGTCGATGGACGGCACCTATGTAGAGGTCGAGCAGCGCCTGCTCGAGCGCGCTCTGCGACGCTCGGGCGGGAACAAGAGCGAAGCCGCCCGGATGCTCGGCCTCAAGCGTACTACGTTTCTCGACAAGCTCCGGCGTCACGGGCTCGAGCAGCGCTCGCCGGACGATGTCGGCGATTCCGCGGTGGGCTAAGCCGATGCGCCCGGTTCTTCTCTGGGACGTGATGGGCACCCTGGTGCACGATCCGTTCTTCGTCGAGATGCCCGAGTTCTTCGGTATGAGCTTCGACGAATTGCTCGAGGCGAAACACCCGAGCGCCTGGGTGGATTTCGAGCTCGGTCAGAGAGGCGAACGCGAATTCCTCGATCAGTTCTTCGCGGACGGCCGGGCGTTCGACCAGAAGGGCTTCATAGACACGGTCGCCAGGTCGTACCGATGGCTACCAGGCCTCGAGCCGCTACTCGCGGAGCTACGCGACGCCGGGATCCGCATGCATACGTTTTCAAACTACCCGATTTGGTATCGGCTCATCGAAGGGCGATTGCGTCTGTCTCGATATCTCGATTGGACTTTTGTCTCTTGCTTGACCGGCACGCGCAAGCCCGCACCGATTGCCTACGAGAACGTGATCAACGAGCTCGGCTTGCCGGCCGAGAGCTGCATATTCGTCGATGATCGCCTCAGCAATTGTGAGGCCGCCCGGGCGCAAGGTATGCGGGCGCTACGCTTCGAGGGCGTCGATCCCCTGCGCGCCTCACTTCGCGAGCATGGGTTGCCCTAGCTACCCGCGTTGATTCCTGGCTGCCCAGCCTCGATAGCTTTCTTGAGCGGCGCGGAACTCTTCGCGGCTGGCGGTTTCGGACAGGGGCTTCGAGAAGTGGGTCAGGCGCCAGAGCTCCCTGGAGGCCAGCAAGCGAATGTTTGCTCGGCTGTCGCCGAGGCCTTCGATCAGCCAGTCGATCCTGGTTTCGTGACCTCGTTCCGAAAGCCAGCGGAGCCAAGGGTCCCGTGAAAACCCGAAATCGTGTGCGGTGAGGACACGGAGCCCGACCCGAGATGCGGTCGCGATCCCCCGATCGGAGTCCGCCAGGAGGTCCACGAAAAGCGCCGCCGATGCCTCATCGCGAAGTTGCGTAAGCGCAGAAATCGCACGCCGCCTAACTGGGAGCGCTTGGGCGACCTCCGAGGCACAACGTCGAAGCTCGCCGAGGGCGTTTCGGAAGAGCCCCTCGCGCTGATACGCGCTCAGCAGATGAAGCGCGACGCGCCGGCATTCGCGGTCTTCATCGAGAGATGCCTGCATCAGCGGTTCGATCAGACTTGGGCTCGAGTAGGAGCCGCAGATGACCGCCGCGTAGTATCGAACTTTTGGGTTCGGCTGACGCATCAGGCGCGCGAGATAGGGAATCGCCTCGCCCTCGAATGCTACGAGGGCGCTCGCTATCGCCGAGATCTCTTCCGGGCGCTGCAGCTCGGAGTCGGTAGCGAGCGCGTGGCGCCAAAGAGGGCCCGGAAACGCCTTGACCAGTTCTTCGAGCGCGAAGTTTCCGAGCGCTAGCAGTCGCCGTACAACCGGCGCGATGTCGGCCGGCCCTAGCGCCACGAGCTCTTCGACGAGCTTTCGGGCGTGCTCGACGTGGGCGCCTACCGTCACCGTCTGGCTGTCTGAGCCGAGCTCTGCGCGTGCGGGCACCTTCGGACGGACATGCGAGCCGTCGTCTTCCGCGCCGTCTCGTACCCCAGTCGCAACGACGCCTGCCGGGAGCGGATGTTTTGGGCTCTGCCCAGCCATCCCGCGGACTATACCAGGACCGGCGGGTTTTTGGAGCGACCGGCTAGTCGCAGCCCGTTTTTGCATGCAAACTCGGCTCCCATGTACAGAATGGTCGTGCGCGAGCTGGGTGGTCCCGAGGTCCTCGAGCGGGAGGAGCTCGGCGCCGTCTCGGCCGGCCCAGGCGAAGTGGTGATCGATGTAGAGGCCATCGGCTGCAACTTCTTCGACACCTTGATCACTCGAGGGAAGTACCAGATTCAGCCGGAGCTCCCGTTCGCGCCTGGCGCCGAAGCGGCCGGTAGGGTCCGCGAGCTCGGCGCGGGTGTGACGCAGTTCTCAGTGGGTGATCGCGTGAGCGCCTTGCTCGAATACGGCGCGTTCGCTTCGACGGTCGCGGCACCCGAGGCGCGCGTCTTTCCAATGCCCGATTCGATGAGCTTCGAACAGGCCGCGTCGCTCGGTCTCGTCTACCAGACCTCGCACGTCGGCCTGGTGCACCGGGCGGGCCTGAGGGCCGGAGAAACAGTTCTCGTGCACGCAGCGGCCGGGGGCGTCGGTCTCGCCGCCGTACAAATCGCGGTCGCGCTGGGCGCGAACGTGATTGGAACGGCGGGCACATCGGAGAAGCTCGACCTGGTGAAACGGCAAGGAGCGGCCGCGGTCATCAACTATCGCGACGCAGATTGGGTCGAGCGCGTCAACGAGCTCACAGATCGGCGCGGTGCGGACGTGATCTACGACCCGGTCGGAGGCGACACGTTCGACCTCTCGACCAAGTGTGTCGCCTTCGAAGGCAGGATTCTCATAATCGGGTTTGCGAGCGGAAGGATACCCACACCCAAGATGAGCCGCGTCATGGTGAAGAACTTCTCGTTGCTCGGATTGCACTGGGGACTCTACTTCAAGAAGAACCCCGCCGTTCTCCGGAAGGCACAGGAAGAGATTTCGCGCATGCATTCCGAGGGGAAGATCAGGCCGATTGTCTCGGCGACTCATCCCCTCGAAGAGGCCAGCCGAGCCCTGGAAGCGCTTGCGAGCAGGAACACTACCGGCAAAGTCGTGCTCCTTCCCTAGGGTTTCGAGAGCTCGGCCACCGCGTCTTCGCAGCGTTCGATGACAGCGTCGATGACACCGGAGTGACTGCCGAGCGGCGCCGCCAAGGAGAAGCTCACGCCGTCGTGCGCCGCAGCGGCCTCTGCAATCAGCCGGGGCAGGTCTTCGGTAACGTGGCGGCCTGGAGCGAGCATGAATGGATGTACGACTATCGTCGTTGCGCCTTGCTCTATGCAGCGCGCAAAACCGTCTGCGATCGTCGGCTGGGCGATTTCCATGTGGGCCGGCTCTACGATGGCTTCAGCGCCGAGACGCGCTTTCACGAGCGATGCGACTTCGTGGAGGAGCGCATTGGCTTGGGCGCGCCGGCTTCCGTGGTCGATCAGCAGAATCGCGCGCGCTTGCTGATCGTCATCACCGGGGTCGCCCATGGGCGGTTTTTGGGATCCTCCATGCCGCCTGTCAAGAAGCGATCCGACGGCAGACCTGATTCACAAGCATTCGGAAAGCGCGCGGCGAACCGAGCCCAGGTACGAACCGCCGAACAAGTTGACGTGCACCAGGAGAGGGTAGAGCTGATAAAGCGATACGCGCTGGCTTGCCCCGGGACCAAGGGGCCACGCCTCGTCGTAAGCCGCGAACACACGCTCGCCGAAGCCGCCGAAGAGACGCATCATGGCGAGATCGATCTCCCTGTGGCCGCCATAGACCGCCGGGTCGATCAAGGCCGGCGCGCCCGTAGCGTCGGCGTGCAGGTTCCCGCCCCAGAGATCTCCGTGCAGACGCGACGGTGGTTCCTGGGCGCCAACCCGATCGCCGAGAACGCGTTCCAACGCTCCAAACGACGCCTGGGTTCCCGCGTCGACCAGACCGCGATCGCAAGCCATCCGGAGCTGGGGTTCCAAACGAGAATTCCAATAGAATGCAGCCCAGTCGTCCGCGACCCGGTTCGACTGAGGCAGCCGCCCGATGAAATTGTCGTGGTCTAGCCCGAACGATGGAGCACCTACGGCGTGCAGGGCCGCCAATGACTGCCCCAGTGTTTCGTCGAACGACGCGCTCCGCTTGCCCGGTGTCAGAAGCTCGAGCGCCAAGTAGGCGGGCGGCATATCAGACAGTGCGACGACGCTGGGGATCCGAATCGATTTGGCTTCTTCGAGCCAGCGAAGGCCGCGCGCCTCCGCCTCGAACATGCCTGCGGGCGGGGTCGCGTTCGTCTTGATGAAGAGCTCCGTCCCGTCTTCGAATAGGACCGAGAACGCATCATTGATCGAGCCTCCGCCCAAACGCGTGGCGCGCCGGACGGGCGTG
>JBLYYU010000308.1:0-10193 GCA_048550275.1 Polyangiales bacterium | reverse complement strand
ATGGTTTCGTCCCCGTAGGTCAGCACTTCCGGTGTGCTCACCTCGCCGCAGAGCCGCCCGCGACCGTCGAGATCGAGCCCCTCCCCCTCGAGGCGTATGAGCCCGACGTCGTGCCAGCGGTGGGTCAGGATGCGGCTGCGATCGGTGTACTCGGGATGAAGGATGAGCTCCGCGGAGCCGTCGTAGAGCGCGGTCCGAACGCCGAACACTTTCTGACTGACTTTGATCTTCCCGTCGGATGCGGACTCCACGCAGTGCCCTGCGGTGAGGAGCCAGTGCTCGCTCAGGACGAAGCCCGTGCAGACGTGCGTATCCCCGAACTCGAGGCGGACGACCCAATCCGGTTCGCCGGTGAGCCAAGCGAAATCTGCCCCGACGCTGTCACCGCATCCAAGAAGGACGAAGCAAGCGAGCAAGGGGAAACAGAATCGGCTGGTCATCTCAGACTCCTCGAAGATGAAAGACGCAAGAAGCGAGCCAAGCCCCCGCACGCACGAATGGCTGTGTTCCGGGCGTTGGTGACGCCGAGATGTGCCCCCGCCGCACACCCTCTGTGGCGACCGTGCCACTCAGCGCGCCAGAAGGTCGCCGAGCGTGCGGATTCCGCGGCGATCGGCCTTTTTGAGCAGGATCTGAAAGAGGAGCGCGGTCGCGAGCGCGTCGCCGGCGGCCGTGTGCCGCTCCGAGACCTCGATGCCGTAACGCCTGACCAGACTGTCTAGCTGGTAGGCCTTGCGCGGGTCGGCGCCGCGGGCCTGACTGGATGTCATGGGCCCGTTCTCGACGCGTTGGGCGAGCTTCGCGGTATCGACTGACGCGTTGCGTACTTTCGCACCCCGATGAACAGCGATTGCCTTCTTCAACATGTGCATGTCGAAAGCGGCGTGGTGCGCGACCAGAACGGCGTCATCGGCATACGCCAGGAACCTCGCGGCCGCTTCGTCCTCAGGGAGTCCGTCGGCCAGGTCATTGGACACCAGGCCGTGAATCACCGCTGCATCGGCGCCGCCAACGTCGGATTGAATGACCATGGCTTCGAAGGTGTCGTCCAGCTTCACCTCGGGGCCCGTCATGGCGACACCCGCGATCGAGAGAAGTCGATTCGTAGCCAAATCGAGGCCGGTGGTCTCACTGTCGAAGACGACGAAGCGCACTTCAGCAAGCGGAGTGCTCTTGGGCACCCTCGAGCGACGGGTCACATACTCTCGCAACGCCTCGGGCCAGGACTCGACCCCGGCCCCCACGGAGCCTCCGGGAATTAGCCGTTTGAGGAATTCGGGGAGCAAGCACACCTCAGCGCAGGAAATCGGTTCGGTACCGAGACGACAACATCAACTGAACGTCTTTGACAACCGAAAACGTGTTCCGGAGCGTCTGGCGCTCGAGTTTGTTCAGCTCCTTGATGTGGACGTAGCGCCCTGATGTTCCACGGCCGAGGCCCTCTAGGGCGCGAATTCGCATCAGGATTTCATACGCCATGCCCGCTTCACTCCCGAGACGCGCAAACTTTTCTTGGGTTTCGCCGATGCGTTGCCAGCGTTCCGCGGTGCTGCCGTAGATGTCGATCCCGAGGTCGTACACCAGAACACGCGCAGCGTCGGCGAGCGGCATCATGGCACGCGCCTTGATGTCGAAGGCGTCGCGGTGTTCTCCGCTTCGCTCGACGATCATGTTCCGGAAAAAGCTGAGTGGTGGCGGGTTTCGGGTCGCGTTCAAGGCGAAGAAGGAGAGGAACGAACGGTCGACCTTGATTCGCTCGAAGATGTGACCCTTGAGCTCGGCGGCCAGCGCGTTGTCGCCGAACACCGGCCGAAAATCGAAGAAGATGTTCGTGTGCATGACGGCGACGCTCTCGGGCTCGCGGATCCAATCCGAAAAACACCGCTTCCACGCCGACAGCGGCTGATTCCATTTCGGGTTGCTCGCCATGACGTCGCCCGGACAGCGCTCGAAACCCGCCTCGACGAGAACGTCGACTACGAGCTCCCCGAGCTCGAGGAAGAAGCGCTCCGCCGCGCCGTCGTCCTCACCCGGATCGGCGTACAGAATGGCGTTGTCCTGATCGGTTCGAAGAAGCTGCTCCTCGCGGCCTTCGCTCCCCAGGGCAAGCCAGCAAAACGGTACCGGCGGCTCTAGCCCCTTGCCCGCGAGCTCTTCGAGCGAGAGCCGAATCGCCCGACGGATGAGCGTGTCGTTGATTTCCGAGATCATGTTCGACAGGAACGCCATCCCGACCTCGTCTTCGAGGTACTGGCGAAGCAGGTCCTCCGCCTGGTCGCGGAGCACTCGAAGGCGCTGTTTGGTCTTGGCGCGCGAAATTTCGCTGAGAATCACCGTGGGGTGACTGCCCTGGGTCTTCAAGATGTCGTGCTCGGAGACGATCCCGGTTACCGGTGTTTCGGGCGTGCCGTCTTCGGTGACAGCGAAGTGGTGAAGGTGCTTTTTCATCACCGTCGCGATGAGCGAGGACAAGGTCGTTTGCTCGTCGATAGTGAGCACCGGCGCGCTCATGATCTCGGAGATCAGCTCCGACACGTCTCGTCCCTGGCCAACGACTTTCGTCCGGAGATCCGAGTCAGTCACGATGCCAATCGGACGCTTCTCCTCGTCGACGACGAGAATCGAGCCGACGTTGCGCGCGCTCATCTGCGTCGCCGCTTCGCGAATCGTCGTGCCCGTCGTGCAGGTCAGCACATCACGGACCGGATCCACGCGGCGGACGTGGTCGCTGGTGTCGGCCGCCCGCTCGTGGCGCCGGGCGGCCCTAACCGCCACGAGCCGGTTGGTGTCGCCGAGCTGCGGCACGTCGGCGGCGAAATTCGCGGCGAAAAACATCGCGACCCTGGGCGCTTCCGCGACGAGCTCGTCGAGCTGAGCCTTCGAGAGGACGTAGAGCAGCGTGTCGTCCTTGGCCTGGGTGGTCGCGCCGTATTCCCGGTCGCCGAGAAGGGCCCGCACGCCGAAGATGTCGCCGTCGTCGCAGACATCGACTAGCACATCGGCCTCGTCGACGCGCTGGCTCACCTCGATTTCGCCTTTGACGAGGACGTAGAACTCGGGGTTTGGAGCAGCACCCTGCTCGAAGACGATATCTCCGGGTTCCAAGTATCGAATCCGTATGCCTCTGGCAATACGGTCGAGCAGCTCACGTTCGAGGCGATCGAACGGGGGGTGCTTGGCCAGCCGGTTGGCCACGGTCACAATCATGGAATCGGACGCCATTGCCTCTAGCTCTCCAGGGCTCGATCTACGATCTCGGACACATCTTTCGAGATCCCCGGCGCGCGCGCAATGCGTTCGAGCTCGGACTTCATCGATTCGCGTCGAGTTGACTCGTAGCGCCGCCACTGGTTGAAGCAGGAGACGATACGCGAGGCTACCTGGGGGTTGATCCCGTCGAGGCGAAGCACCTGCTCGGCGACGAAGCCATGGCCTTTGCCGTCGGGCCGATGAAAGGCAACCGGATTCCCAGCCGCGAAGGCGTAGAGCAGGGAGCGCGCTCGGTTCGGATTGGCCAATGTGAAGGCCGGATGTCCCGATAGTGCGACCGCGCGATCGAATGCGGACGGCGCGTTCGACATGGCCTGTATCCGAAACCACTTGTCCAATACCAACGGTTCGCTCTGCCATCGTTGGTAGAACGAGTCGGTTGCTCGATCGGTTTCGGGGCCGTCGAGATCGACGAGACAGCGAAACGCCGCTTCGTAGTCGGTCATTCCCGTCGCGGCCGCGAACTGTTCCGCCGCGAGCGCGGTCGTATCCGGTTCGCCGAGGGCAGCCAGGTACTGGAGCGCCCGATTCTTCATCCGTCGGCGATCGATTTGCGTCTTGTCGAGCGCGTCGCTTCCTCGGGCATGTTGCGCGTACACGCTCATCCAGTCGTCGCGAAGCTGGGCGCCTAGCTCCCGGACGACGAAGTCGCGAGCGCGATGAACGGTGTCGGGGTCGACGGCGCTCAGTTCCTGCGCGATCAACTCCTCGGAGGGAAGCTGAAGGGTCATCGCCTTGATCGATCCGTCGAGGCTCGGGTCGTGCAGCACCTTGCGGAACGCGGGAACCAAGGCCGCGTGAAGCTCGAGGGGCTGGTCTGAAGCGGCACGGTCCACTAAGCCGAGCAGGATGCCCATCGCCAGACGCTGTCCGGCCTCCCAGCGGTTGAAAGGATCGGAGTCGTTCGCCATCAGGAAGGCCAGCTCGTCGTGGCTTCTTTCCATCTGGAGCTTGATCGGCGCCGAAAACCCTCTGCCGATCGACGGTATCGGACACGCACGGATGCCCTCGAACGAAAACGATTGCTCGGCTTCTTCGAGTTGCAGGGTGCGGGCCGTACCTTCTAGGTCGTTTCCGTCGGCTCCGAGCAGTCCGACGCGGATGGGAATCGGCAAGGGCTTTGGCTCATCTGCCTCAGCGATAGCGCGCTGCGACTGCGAGAAGGCCAGCGTGTACGTTTGGGTGGACTCGTCCCAGTCTCCCTTGGCGGCAACCGCCGGTGTGCCCGCCTGGGAATACCAACGCTCGAGGCGTTGGAGATCTGCGCCATTCGCCGACGCCATCGCCTGGCGGAAATCGTCGCAAGTGACCGCGAGGCCGTCGTTGGTCTCGAGGTAGCGGCGAAGCCCCTTGCGAAAGCCGTCGCGTCCGAAAAGCGTTTGGTAAAGCCGCACGACCTCTGCACCCTTTTCGTACACGGTCGCGGTGTAGAAGTTGTTCATCTCGATGTAGGACTCGGGTCGGATCGGGTGCGCGAGCGGGCCCGCGTCCTCTGCAAACTGCGCGTTCCGCAATCGGGTCACGTCCTTGATCCGCTGCACGGGCCGCGAGGTCATGTCGGCCGAGAACTCCTGGTCCCGGAACACCGTGAGCCCCTCCTTGAGCGTGAGTTGGAACCAGTCGCGGCAGGTCACGCGATTGCCCGTCCAATTGTGAAAGTACTCGTGGGCGATCACGCCTTCGATGGCCTCGTAGTCGTCGTCGGTGGCGGTGGAAGGCTTCGCGAGCACGTACTTCGAGTTGAAGACGTTGAGGCCCTTGTTCTCCATCGCGCCCATGTTGAAGTCGTCGACGGCGACGATCATGTAGATGTCGAGGTCGTATTCGAGGCCATAGGTGTCTTCGTCCCATTTCATGGCGGACCGAAGTGAGGCCAAGGCGTGCTCGCACTTGTCCGCGTTGCTGTGCTCGACCCAAATCTCGAGCGCGACTTCCCGCCCCGAGGCAGTCGTGAAGGACCCGCGATGGCAGTGCAAATCTCCAGCGACCAGCGCAAACAAATACGAAGGCTTGGGAAACGGATCCTCCCAGCGGACCCAGTGCCGCCCTTTCGGGAGCTCGCCCGCTCCCACGCGGTTCCCGTTCGAAAGCAGGACGGGGTAGCACGAACGGTCCGCCTCGATTCGGGTAGTGAATCGAGCCATCACGTCGGGGCGGTCCAAGTAGTACGTGATGCGCCGAAAGCCCTCCGCCTCGCATTGCGTGCAGAACGTGCCGCTCGAGGTGTAGAGCCCCATCAGCTTGCTGTTCTCGGCGGGCCGAACGAGGACCTCGGTTTCGAGCTCGAAGCGGTCGGGTACGCTCAACACTCGCAGACCTTGGGAATCGACTCGGAAGCGGTCGGGATCGAGGGAGGCGCCGTCGAGCCGGACGGAGAGGAGCTCGAGCTCGTCGCCGTGAAGCGCTAGGTCGCCAGTGCCGGTTTCCGACGCCGGGTTTCTCCGAACCCGCATGGTGGTTCGGACCCGTGTCGCTTCGGGGCTCAGATCGAAGTCGAGATCGACCGAGTCGATCAGGAAGTCGGAGACCCGGTAGTCCTTGCGGTAGATGCGTTCGTGCACGACCGCGAGAGCATATCAGCCTGGAACCCAGACGCCGTGAAAACCATACGGAACGCGCTGAGGCAGGACCACCTCTGCGATGGGCCCGGCGCTGACCTGCTGTGCGTCGAGAATCGCGAGCACGCTCTGTCGGGCGACGTGGTCGTAGACGAAGCTGAGGAGCCAGCCCTCGCCCTCTCCGCTGTCGCCCGGAACGAAGAACGCCTCGCCGGCATGACGTGTGAGGCCCGGGTCCCATGAGGAGGCTAGGCCGGTTTGGTAGTCGATGTGACCTATGCCAGCGAAATCGACGGTGTTCGGATTGTCTCGGGTCTCGGCGAACCAGCCATGACGGTACGGCCGTCCCGTGAACCGCCGGTCGTGACTCGGGAGCTCGAACAGGCGCTCGGTCACGATTTCTTCACCGTAGCTCAGGTCCCCGCCCGCCGTGTTGATTCGCCATCGCTTGACGACGTCGCCGGCAGCGCCTCCGACCAAGTCGTCTCCGTTGAACATGTCCGGGTGCCAGCAAACGTCGACGACGACATCGTCTCCGTCGCGGTAGGCGTTGACCTCGTGGAACACGTAGAAGGGGTCGACCTCGACCCAGCGAATGTCGGCTACCGGGCCGCCGAGCGGCATGACGCCGATGCGAGCACCGTAGCTCGCGTCCCATTTGAAAGGGATCGCCTCGCCTGCGAGCGCTGCGTCGATGTCGAACAAGACCGGCGCCTCCCAGAAGACTACGTCTCGATCGGTGATCGCGAACGAGTGAATCATGGTGGAGGCGCCGACGGGGACGCGCTCCGTGGAGATGACTTTCCCATCGGCGTCGGCGACGTGATAGAGGAGCAGGTCTTCGCCGAAGAACCAATACCCGAAGAAGTGCATGTAGCCGGTGGCCGGGTCGATCTTCGGATGGGCGGTGAACGATTGACTGAGCTCTCCGTCGAAATCGTGGACGCCGACCGTGGAAAGGTCCGTTGGGTCGATCGAAAAGGGAAGACCGACCTCTCCCGAGCTCAGAAGCCGCCCCGCGTGCAAGACGGCGCTGACGTTCGAGGGATTGTTGGCGCCGCCGGGCATCGGTCCGACCATGTCTCCGCCCGCGAAGAGGCCTGTTCGCACCCAGCGATTACGGTACGACATCGCGCGGCCGCCGCTCAAGCGAACGCTGTGGAGCATCCCGTCGCCAAAGAACCAGTGGCCCGAGTCGGCGTTGACCGGATTCGAGCCGTTGCGCACATACCTGCCCTCGAGCGCAGCGGGAATGGAACCGCGCACTTCGAGCTCGCCAACGTCGAGCTCGTCGTAGACGGGGGCGAAATTGCCCTGAAGCCACCAGGGCTTGGTAGGGTCGAAGGACTGGCCGCTGCTCGGGGAGCTGCCGCAACCCGGCAATAGGCGACCGGAAATGGAGGCGCCCGCAACGGCGCCCATACCGCGAAGAAACGCGCGCCGGACGGACATGAAGTGAAGCTCAGCAAACTTCCGGTGACTCATTCTCAGTTGCCTCGATTCGTGGACGCCTCGTTGGGTTTCGAGGTCGGTGCGGGGTATTTGCCTCCGGCCCGGCTTCGTCGGAATGTACTGGCAAATGACGCTCGACGCACTACTCCCGATCCCCCCTCAGGGCTTCGACATCACCAGCCGGTATCGGCTCAAGCCGAGACCGAAGAGGGCCTTCCACACCATCCTCGACGCAAACAAGTTGCTCGTTCCAGGCTCCAAGGGAAGCCTTACGTTTCGCCACGTCGACGAAGGGCGAATCGAGCTCGCGACGAAGTATGAGGTCTCCGCGGGAAGCCTCGAAGAGAGCTTCATCATGCGAAAGACGCCGGCCGGCCTCGAAAGCGAACGGCTCGAGCGAATCATGGTCGACCCGGACGGGCAGCAGATGCGAAACGAGCTGGTCTGCTTCGACGCGAACCTCGGGGTCGCGCCGAACACCTACCCGGAGGTCTTGCTTCCGCTCATGCTCGGTTGGCCGGCCGCGCAGCGAACGCGCGCATTCTATTCTTGGATCAACGATCGCTTCGTGTCGCGCGTCTACGTCGAGACCAAGGGGGAGACGACGATTTCTCTCCCGGGCGGCACCAAAAAGGCGACGGAGCTCGTTCTCTACCCCGACCTCAATGACTTCGTCCGAGTCGGTTCGACCGTCGCCAGGCTCGCCAAGCCCTTGATGCCCCAGTACCATCTTTGGTTCGAGCGCGAAGCACCGAATCGGGTGCTGCGTTTCGAGGGCCCTTACGGACCGCCCGGAGCGCCGGAGCTGATCATGGAGCTCGACGAGTAGCTAGGCGCCGCCGGCTACCTGCCGATCACACCCCAGAACGACGTGCCGATCCAGATGCGAGCCGCCAGTTCGACGTTCGCACCGCTGCCGCGGCGGAAGCCGATGCCCGGGCCCACCTCCATGAGCACGAATGGCGCGGCCTTCTTGCCGGCTTCGATCTCCAAGCCAAGTCGGACCATGAGCGGAACGGAGCCGACGAAGCCCACGTTCTTCACCCAGCCGAGGTCCAGGGGAATCACGCCGCCGGTGACGACACTGAGCTTGGGGTTGACGTCCACGGTGACCGGTACGGCGAGCTCGATGCGCGAGATGACCGTCGGAGTCTTGATGCCCGCGCTTCCAAACATCAGCCCGGGGGACACGCGAAAGCCGAGGTCGGTCGTCGAGTTGGGCCGCGTCTTGTTGTAGAGGTGGAAACGGAGCGGAGCGTTGACCGCGAAGGCGATTCTCGGATCGTCCCAGGCCCCCGACCACGGGCCGTAGACCATTTCGCCACCGATCGCCCAGTCGAGGCTCTTCCTCCCTTTGTTCCACCATTCGTAGCCGGTGCTCGGCCATCCCGACCGGACGTGGTGAACCGAATCGTTCTGGAGGCGTTTGCCTCCGATGGTCGACTCCGGGCCTGCTAGGGCAGTGCTCGCCAAACCGAGCGCCAACAGAAGCGTGAGAATGAACCTCATCTTGAATCTCCTTTCCAACTCTTGCGGGGCGCACCTTACCGAGGCGATCGGATCGGGCAAACCGAGGCTCGGCGCTGGTGAACGATAATTGATACGGCTATCATTCCGGCCTCGATGCCTACCCCCGCCTCGGCTCGAGGGCGTGCAACTAGACTGGAAAGACAGGAACAGCATGAGCGAACGCAACTTCGAGACTACAGCGGCCTTTCGCGATCTGATCAACGCCATGCGTGAGCTCGAGGACACGTTCTTGTTCGGGGACCGCGCGGTGGAGCAAGACGTCTCGGTGATCGAAGGCTACCGCTGGATATTCTCGCTCACGCAGGTGGCGTTCGACTGCTACGTCTGGGCGGACAAGGACCGGCCACACTTCGTCGACATCGTCGGACGCTACAAGAAGTGGGGCGGCGACAACTCGGACGCCTACTACCAGTTCGCCGCGCTCGACCCGTCACGCACGTATCGGGTTCACCTCGACGCGGGCGACGCCGCGTACGTCTCGCTCAGCGTGTACGAGGGGCCGAACGACGGGCGCCCGGCGGAGGGGATCGTGGGCTGTCTGAAACTCGGCGACATGGAAGCCAACGCGGACGGAAGCTACGACATCATCTTGAGCGCCGAGGAGCGGCCCGGGAATTGGTTACGGCTCTCCCCGGAATCGAACGCTGCGATCACCCGGGATTACCTCGGCGACCCGATCAGCGACCGGCGGGCCGTCTGGACGATCGAGTCGGATGACCCTCCCTCGACGACCCGAATCACCGACGAGGACATGGCGAGGCGCTTCCGAGCCGCCACGACCTGGATCAAGGAGCAGTGCGAGATCACGCCCGTCCCCCCGATCGGCGACCCGAATACGATGCAAGAGCCGCTCCCCATGGGCGCGATCACCTACGGCTGGGGTGCGAGCGACGCCTCGTACGGCATGGGCAACTACGCCCTCGAGGACGACGAAGCGCTCATCATCGAAGGAAGGTCGCCCGACTGCCCGTTCTGGAACCTCTGCATCTGGAATGAATTCCTGCACACCTACAACTACGACTACGAGCGCGTGTCGATCAACGGGCACCAGGTGGTCTACAACGAGGACGGCTCCTGGAC
Organism: Polyangiales bacterium; assembly: GCA_048550275.1. Lineage (GTDB taxonomy): Bacteria > Myxococcota_A > Polyangia > Polyangiales > Houyiibacteriaceae > SG8-38. The sequence continues at coordinate 303 of JBLYYU010000308.1, read as the reverse complement.
GCTGGTCATCTCCGCAAAGGACCCGGGGCACCCGAACTGGATCCACACGCAAGGTCACAAGAGCGGCGTCCTCTGGGCACGCTGGTTCCTTCCGGAGGAAACGCCGGAACAGCCTGCGACCCGCGTGGTGAAAGTCTCAGAAGTGCCCAAGCACGGCTGACATCTACTTCCCTCGCCAGGGCCTAGGCCCTACACTGCCGCCATCGGGGGGACGGCAAGGCGCGAGTCGCTTCGACCGCCCCCGCGAGCTCGTTACGCCATGCTGTTTCTCACGGCAGTCGGGGCCATAAGCGGCCTCACCTT
>JBLYYU010000307.1:0-7090 GCA_048550275.1 Polyangiales bacterium | reverse complement strand
GAGTCAAAGGCTCACAAGGAAGTTGGGACAGCTATCGGAGCCGGGTGAGCGGGCGGCCGGAGTTCGCCCAGGAGCTTCCGGTCTCCATCCTGGCCGAAGAGATCATCACGCCCGGTGAAGGCCGAATTCGCGGCTTCATCGGCATGGCGGGCAACGGAGCGCTGTCGATGCCGAACGGGAAGCGGTTCGAAGAGGCGCTCGACCAGCTCGATTTCATGGTGTCGGTCGACCCGTACATCAATGAGACGACGCGCCACGCGGATATCATTTTGCCGCCGGTCGGGCCGTTCGAGAAGAGCCACTACGACCTTTTCTACCACACGTACGACACCATCAACTGGACCGCGTACAACCCGCCACTCTTCGAGCCGAAGGCGCCCGGGTACACCGACTTCGAGATCATGTCCGAGGTCTTGACTCGGCTCGTCGTCAAGCGGGCGCGCAATCCGTTCAAGAAGCTCTTCGCCAAGATCGTCGGCGCCGCCGTCCGACGGTGGGTTACGCCAGAGCTGTTGCTCGACCTCGGCCTGCGATTGGGCCCCTACGGCGCGGGGCTAAACCCGTTCAATAGAGATGGGCTCAGCTTGAAGAAGCTCAGAGAGCACCCGCACGGAATCTACCTCGGGGAGCACGAACGGTGCTTGCCCGAGCGACTCTTCACCCACGACAAGAAGATCCATCTCGCCCCGGAGGTGATTCTCGCCGACATCCCGCGCCTCAAAGAGCGCTTTCTCAACGGCGGTGCCGAACCGTCCAGCGAGTTCGATATGCTGATCGTCGGCCGACTCCAGAGGCGAACACTAGGCTGGATGCACAACAGCCGCCGGCTCGTGAAGGGCAAGGACAGCTGCACGCTCTACATCCATCCGAACGACGCCCGCAGCCGCGGCATCGAGAACGGTCAGCTGGTTTCGGTGAGCTCCGCTGCCGGAGCCATCGAGCTTCCCGCCGAAATCACCGACGCGGTCATGCCGGGGGTCGTCTGCATGCCGCCACTCTGGGGTCACAATCGTTCCGGAACCGTGCTGAGGGTGGCCAACGCACATCCCGGCGCGAGCATGAACGACGTGACGAATGAAAAAGTAATGGACGAGCTCACCGGAAACGCGGTCGTACACGGCGTGCCGGTCAAGGTGGAGGCCGTCTCGATTCCGCACGATAGCCAGACCCCGCGCAGTGACTAGAGCTGTGTCATGCCCGATGTCGGGCGCCGCAGCTCACAGTCGCTCGCGAACCTTCTCGACGACGTCACCCGGATCCTGGTCAGCAGGTTCAACGCCCTCGCCTTGCTCAAACCCCTCGTCCTCATCCTCGGGATCCGCGTCGTCAGTGTCGCCGCTGCGTTCCATCTCGGCCCATTCGAGGATGGTCGCGGAGCAAGGGTCGAGCAGGAACAGGTCTTTTTCACCGGCTCTGATGTGCTCGCTTCCGAGCCAAATGCCGAGGTACTGCGTCCTCATGGGGAAATCCATGAAGCGCACACCGACGGCGCCGTCTTCGATGCCGACGACTTTCACGGGGATCTTCAGATTGGCGGCTCGTTCCGACATTCCGTTCCAGCTCAAGACCGTGAGCGCGCGTCTGCCGACGAGCTCTTCGTACTTCAACGATTCCTCGACGGGGTCACAGCCTTCGGCGATGCGTCGCGAAGCCATTCCACCATCGAGCTCCTGAGCTTGCGCCCGATCTCGAGCGGGGTCAGCCACGCGGACCTCGGTCGGTTCCGGGAGCGGCTCCTCCGTCTTGTCCGTGCCGCCCCGCGGCCACATGGCAACTACGACGACGCCGAGAGCGACGAGGCCAAGTACGATCCAGCGACGTGAGCTTTGCTTGCCTGCCATGGGGTCAATGGTGCCGGTTTGCCTGTCGACCCGCAAGGCCGACGACGCTGTTTCAGGTTCGTCGACCGTCCGTCGACTCGGTGAGCGGCGCCCAGATTCCGAGCTCCTCCATCATGGGGCGGAGCGGCCCTGTGATCTCGTCGACGTCAATGCCAAACGTGTCGGGCGAGTGAGGCGCCTTCGGCTCCCGATCCGCGGCGCGGCGACACGCTTCGTGCAACTTGACGGCAAACTTCTCGGAAAGCGGAAGACCCACTTCTTGGTACACACCTCGGACGGTGGCCTCGGGATCGCGAACGAGATCTTCGTACAAGACGATCGCGTACCGTTCCTTGGGCAGCTCTTGAAGTACCTGATAGGCGTGCTGATAGTCGCGAACGAAGGAGTGAACGATCGCCGGTGTGTGCGCCAGGATGTCCTCCTCGTCGACGCCGAGCCCGCGCCAGGCGGTTTGCAGGAGGTTCACGACGCTTGGGATGGTTTCGAGCGGGTCCCTGAGCAGATAGATGAGCTTCGCGTCGGGGAACTCCTCTGAAACGCTTCGTATCTTGCCGACGAAGGCGGGGTTCTTACTGAGTAGCGTCCGGTCGGCTCCGTGCACGTAGAGCTGGGCCTCGACGCACTCCCGGTAGAACTTCATCAGTCGCTCGCGCTCGGATTCGGGCTGGTCATCGAGCATCACCAAGTACTGAAGCTCGTCGAGGCAGGGAAAGAGCACGGTGATGGTCGCCGACGCGAACGGCATCAGGAAGAGGAACTCGTCTTCCTCCGGCATGTTGAAGCCGAATTTATGGAGTTGCTGAACGGAGTCGAACTGCCGCTGCTCCCAGTCTTCGATTGCCGTGGTGACCGAGGGCGCGAATCGGGTGAGCAGCGCGGCCGCGCGGCGGGCGAACTTCTTCTGGGCGATCGAGGGAAGCGCGATCTCCCAGAATCGGAAATGCTCGAAATGCTCGTCGTCGAGACAAAGCAGCCGATGGAAAAAGGTGGTTCCGCTCCGAGCCGCTCCCGTGATGAAACCCGGTTGAGCGATTTCGGTGTTCGACGCCTCCGGATAGAGCACCCGGTCGAGCCGCTGGAACGCCGTATTCACGAACGACCAGCCCGCGAGCACCTGCAGTGTCGTGAGGCGAATCGTGAAGAGCTTGCGGTTCGGGCGCCCGCTCACGGCGAGGCGCATGATTTTCAGATAGTTCCCGACGTTGAAGTTCATCGGGCCCTCGTCAGCTACCTTCTTGCTCGTCCATCGCATCGAGCGCTGCCTCGGAACGGCGCACGGCGTGGTTGTAGATGCCGCGAGCCATGAGCGCGATCTCGTCCTCCGCACGAGCTTCGAAGACTTCGATCGCGCACTCGTGGGCTTCCCTAGAATCGGGTGCGCCGAGGGCCACCCACTCCGCGAGGTGACATGCCATCGCCGGATCGCTGTCCTTGAGCTCTCGCGCCCGGGCGATGACTGCCTTTGCTCCACCGGCCAACTTCACAATCTCCGCCGCACGCTGAGGCATCGGAGCAGCCATCAGCTCGGCCGAGTAGCCATTCCACCAACCGCCGTACTTTCGAATCACGTTTCGTGCGATGAACTCCGGCCGATCGTAGAGCGGGTCGATGTACCAGTTCTTCGCGAGCTCAGCTGGAATCTCGATGGTTGCTAGAATCTCCTCGTGGATCTTGCCGGCGTTCAGGCCGGCGAGGGTCTGCTCGACGATGGAGCGAAGCGCGGCTGCCGTATTGAGGCATCGCTCGCGAATCACATCGGCGCCCTGAACCAATTTGCCGTGCCCCGGCAGCAGCAAGTCCGCTCCGACGGATGCGATCGCTTCGAGGGCGTCGGCCCACTCTTCCGGGTACCTTTGTACCTTCTGCGGGTTGCCACAATTCGGAAGGATTCCGGCGAGAAGATCGCCACCACTGACGATGTTCCGGTCGGCTGCCCAGACCCAGGTGGCATCATCAGTCTCGCCCTTGGCGTGGTACAGCTCGAAGCGCTCGCCACCTAGATTTAAGGTGAGACGTTCTTGGTACACGGTGTCCGGCCAGGCGAACTGCTCCACCTTGTGCGGCCAGCTGATGTCTTCATCGATGCCGAACTGCACGCTGTTGATGTGTGAGTTCATCGGCGCGGTTCGCATGTACGTGCGAAATCGCTCGGCGAGGTTCTCGTGCGCGATGATTCGCGGCTTCTCACCGGCATCGAGCCAGGGCTTCAGCCCAAATGCGTGGTCGAGATGGCCGTGCGTGAAAACGACTGTGTGCAGCGGCGCGTCAGTCTCTTTGCGAATGAGCTCGTAGACCGTCTCCGCTGATTCCGCGGTCCCGGTGTCCACCAGGAGCAGACCCGCATCGGTTTCATACGCGGCGAGGTTCACATAGTCGGCGCAGATGAACCAGGTTCGCGGGGCCGCTTCGACGATCGTGTGTTCACCGGTGAAGTAGCGATCGAAGAGGTCGCCCCCCACTGATCCGTCGATGTCATCCGTGCTGTGAGGTCCTTCTCTCATCGTCTCGTACTCCGTGCTTTCTCTAGAAGCCGCCAAAGAGCACGACGACCTGCAGAGCGCCGATTGCCGTGCCGATCACGCCGCCCGCCAAGATGAGCTTCCACTCGTCTTTCTGGAAAACCGGACGCAGGATCCCACTGAACTGGGCCGCATCGAGGGCGGCGAGGTTCTCTTCGAGCTGGCCGTGGATGTGTCGGGACTGGTCTGCGAATGTTTTGATCTGACTGCTATCGGTCATGTCCGCGTTTCGCACACGATCGAGCAAGTCAGCCTTGGCCTCTTCGAGCTTGTCCTTGGTGACGAGCATCCCCACCATCGCGTCCTTCTCGTACACCTTCATGCTCTCTTCGACTTGTCCTTCGAGAATTTCCAATACGCGCTGCCGGTTCGGCCCCTCGCTGATGTGCTGAACCATGTTGTCGGCGTTGAGCACTCGCTCGGCAATGACGTCCGCGAACGAGGTCGCGACCTCGCGCTGGCGCTTGATGAACACGCCCTGGATCTTGAACGGACCGACCTGTTTCGGCTCCTTGGGCTCGAAGATCAGGTTGAGAGCGAGCCAATTCGTGATGTAGCCGACGAGGAAGCCGGCAGCCGGAAGGACCCAGCCCGCCGGGTAGATGATCCAGATGAGCATCTGGATGATGCCGAAGAGGAAGCCAAACCAGAGACCCGAGCGCTCGATGAACTTGAACTCGGGGCCTGCAATCTCGACGAGCACCCGGCCCAGAAGCGCGCGGTCCTCGACCATCGCCTCGCGCACGATGGCGTCGATGTCGATGATCTCGCCAGCTTCCTTGGCCATGCGATCCATGATTTCGATGGTGACCGTACGCACGTTGCGGCGGACGAGGGTATTGATGTACTCGCGCAGCTTCTCGCGAGCGCGGGCCCAGGAATCAGGCGCGATGTTCGTCGAAAACTCGCGGATGATTTCCTGCGCCGCGTTCTCGACGACCTTGTCGAGCTCTTCATTGTCGTCGTGGTTGATCCCGGAGAAGATGTCTTCGATGTTCAGCAACTTGTCGTGGATGAGCTTGCTGAAGCTCAGCGACATCTCCTCGGCGTTCTTCGGGATGACCCCCTGCCAGCCGAACGCGGGCGGGATGCCGACGAATTCGACCGGGTAGAGCGTCGCCTTCACGGCGAGCCAGTTGGTGAACCACCCGATGAACCCCGCAATGAAGGGGATCAACAGGACGAGAGGATTGAAGTCGCCCATATTCTTGGTGTCGTTCTCGTCAGCTCAGCTTACTCAGCCGCTTCTTCCTTCGCGCCGCCAAGCTTCTCTAACACGATGCGAGCGCCGTTTAGCCCTGGAAGACAGGTCACGCCGGGCCCGGGATGGCAAGCTGCGCCGGCCATGTAGAGGTTCGCGAGCGGGGTCTCGTGCCCACCGTCCCAGCCAGGGACGGGGCGATCGCCGAACATCTGTCCGGGGTGCAAGAGGCCGAGCGAGAAGTCGCCGTCGGTCGCGTTGAACGCCTTCTCGAAGTACTGCTGCGTGAAGACGACCTTGTCCATGATGAGGTCCCGGAAGTTGGGGATGACCTGCTCCATCGCGGTGATCATCTTCTCGACCATCTCGCTCTTCATCTCGTTGTGCTTGCCCGGCGGGAACTCCGTCGGGAAGTAGTGGGAGAACATGGTGCAGGTGTGCGTGCCGTCCCCGGGCGAGAGGCTCGAGTCGAGCTGCGACGGGAAGTAGCAGTACACCGCCGGGTCGTCGGCCACCTGGCCCGCGCGCGACTGTTGCCAGGCCTTGTGAAGTTGCTCGGGCCCCTTGATGTACGCCACGAGCCAGCTCTGCACGGTGCCGTTCACGAACTCGAGCTGGTTCTTGAAGGTCGGTAGCTCCTTGATGGTCATGTGAACCTGGACGTAACCGTTCGCGTACTCGATGTCGTCGACCGCATTTGCGAAATCGGTCGGCAAGGTGCCCGGCGCACACATGTGCGAGAAGGTCATCTTCGAGTCGAGTGTCGAAATGGTGGCTTCCGAACGAATCTCTTCGCCACCCTTCATTCGAACGCCGGCGACGGCGCCGTCCTCGATGATGAACTCGTCGACGATCGACTTGAAGCGCACCTCACCGCCATAACGCTGGAAGACCTTCATGAGGGAGGACGAGACGGTGCCGATGCCACCCTTTGGAATCTTGAAGTCGTAGGTGTCGCCCGCGGTGTAGTGGTACGACATCGAAGCTGCGCTGCCCTTGGTGTAGGGGCCCATGTGCGTGCCGTCGATGGCGGACGCCGAAAGCGAGCCCTGGATGCATCCGTGCTTGTCCGAATCCTTGAAGAACTCGCGGATGATCTCGATCGCGCTTCCGTAACTGAGCTTCGACAGGGCGCTACGGGTCTTGCCGTCGGGCTCCATCGCGATGATCTCTTCGAGCGTCGGCGGCTTCTCGTGCATGTACCGCTCGAACATCTCCTTGAAGTTCGCGAAGAAGGAACCGAGGCTGTTGAAGCCGTCGAGAGCATCGATGCCGTGATCTTCAGCCAAGTGGTTCGCAAGATCGATCGGGTCGGTGTAACCGATGAAGCAAGGCTGCTCTTTGTCGCCGAAGACGGTGAAAGAGCTCTCCGGCCGAATGAGCTCGAATCCTTCTTTGTCCATTTCGAGGTACTTGATGAGCTCCTCGCGGAAGATCAGCAGCGCCCAGGCGCCGACGCTGTGCTTGTAACCCTTGAAGAGCTCCTTGGTCGCGGCTTGCCCGCCGGGCCAGTTGGTCTTTTCGAGGAT
>JBLYYU010000306.1:0-6500 GCA_048550275.1 Polyangiales bacterium | reverse complement strand
GGCGTCGGCGGGATCAGGCACCTGCTCCATGTCGGGATGCGCCAGGATCGCGTCGTATCGCGCCTCGTCGCTTTCGAAGTTCTCGCGGTCGAGCGCGCTGTCTTCAGGAACGCCCGTGATGGCCGCAAAGACGACCTGGCTCGGGTCGGCCTTCAGCGCCGCCACGCCGTCGACGTAGCGCTGAATGTCTTGAAGAGCCTGACTGTGCGCCCAGCAACGAAGGTTGAACTGAAGCTCGTCGCTCGACGTGAAGGGGCCCTGAAAGGGATTGCTCGCCCTTGATTCGACATCGAACACGCGCGGATCGGTCGTGGAGCAATCGTCCTCGTCCGTGATGAGGATCACGGCCAGAAGCGCGCCCTCTCGGCTGAATCCGCTGTTGGCCGTGTTCCGGTCGGAGGCCAGGATGCTCTCGAGCTGCTGTTCGAAGCCGCAGCCATCATCTTGGCCGGTGACGCACTCGACGTCGCTCACGAGGTCCGCGGCGGTGAAGCCGGGTTCCGGGTGATTCAGATAAAGCGTTCCATCCGGAGGTGTCACCGCCGTGCAAAGTTCGCGCGGGTCTCCGCTCAGACCCTCGGTCTGCATGAAGCCGGCCTTGCCGTTGCCGTCGTTGCGCATGCACGCGGAGGTCGGATTGAAGTCGAAGGACATCCCCGAGCCCGCGGAGAAGCTATGCGCCGGGACGGTCGAGTGCCCGAGGTCCGGCGTGATGATGCCGACGTGCAGGCTCTCGACCGCCGGGAACTCGCCGACCGCTTCGGGTTCGGCCTCGCCACCGGTGAGCAGAAGATTCACGAGCCGCGGAACCTGCTCTTGAAGCTTTTCCTGTTCGTCACGCATCGAGGGGGAGTCGTCGATGACGATCAACAAATCCAGCGCTCGCTGAGGGTTGACCGGCACGTTCTGGACGACGCCGTTGATCGTGCACGGATTGAGCGCGTTCAGCGACCGTTGCGTACAGCTGCTCACGGTCGCCACGGACCCCACAATCAATAGTAGAAAAGCAAAGCGGATCTTCATGTCCTGTCCCCCTAAACCCGACACCGAAATCATACCCAATAGGGGGAGATGTAGCCAATCGAGCGGGAACTTTACAGCAGTCCTTGCCGTATTTGCCCAGAATCACGAATTTTTTTCATAGCTGCCGATCTGCTATGCAGAAAGTATAGGGTGGGTTCATGCGCCGTGTTCTGGTCGTAGACGATGAAGAAAACATTCGCCTCGTGCTCCGCACGCTGCTGAAAAAGCACGGCTATCAGGTCGAAACGGCCGAAAGCGCCGAGGTCGCCCTCGAGCAGCTCGAGCGCTTCGATCCGGATTTCGTGCTCGCCGATGTTCGGATGAGCGGGATGACCGGAATCGAGCTCTGCGCGGAGTTGAACGCACGTTCGTCGCTGGCGACGGCGATTCTGATGAGCGCCTACGGCTCGGTCGATCTGGCGATCGAGGCGATGAAGGCCGGGGCCTACGACTACATCTCGAAGCCATTCAAACCGGACGAGGTGCTTCTCGCGCTCAGGAAAGCGGAGGAACGCGAGTCGCTGCGGCGGGAGAACCGTGCACTCAAGGAAGCGATCCGCAGGGAGCAGACCGTCCACGGAATTCTCGGAAAGAGCGACGCGATCGGAAAGGTGTTCTCGACGATTGGCAAAGTCGCCGACTACAAGACGACGGTTTTGATCCAAGGCGAAAGCGGAACCGGCAAGGAGTTGGTCGCCCGCGCGCTTCACGATGGGAGCTCGCGCAAGAGCAAGGCGTTCGTTCCGCTGAACTGCGGCGCGATCCCCGAGACGCTCCTCGAGAGCGAGCTGTTCGGTCACATGAAGGGCGCGTTCACCGACGCGCACGCCGAGAAGAAGGGCCTCTTCGCCGAAGCGGACCAGGGCACGCTCTTCCTCGATGAAATCGGGGAGCTTCCATTGACGCTTCAGGTGAAGCTCTTGCGCGTCCTGCAGGAGGGGTCGATTCGACCGCTCGGTGCAACGCGGGATCGGGACGTCGACGTTCGTGTGATCGCGGCGACGGTGCGCGACCTTCGACGTGAAGTCGAGGAAGGCCGGTTTCGCGAAGACCTCTTCTACCGACTGAACGTCTTGCAGATCAACGTGCCGCCACTTCGCGATCGCCGCGACGACATCATCTTGCTGGTCGAGCACTTCATCGAGCGGAACAACGGCCGGCTTGGAACCAAGATTCGGGGTGTCGACACCCGCACCCGCAAGCTGCTGCTGAACTATCCCTGGCCCGGCAATGTTCGGGAGCTAGAGAACACCATCGAGCGGGCCGTGGTTCTGACGGAGGGCGATCTCATCACGGTGGCCGACCTGCCGGAGCGGATGCGCGAGCCGGCGGATCCGGTAGCCGCCAGCCTCGCGACCGGAGAGCTGTCCATTAAGAAGACCGCGCGATTCATGGAGGAATCGTTGATTCGGCGGGCCCTCGAGAAGACCGGAGGCAACCGGACAGCGGCCGCCAAGCTCCTCGAGCTGAGCCACCGGGCTCTCCTTTACAAAATCAAAGATTATGGGATTCAGTAGCCGCTGATGGATAATCAGGAATGTCGTGGCAAAGAGGAGCGTTGATCCCGTGATGTTTTGTATGCGTAGAGCCCTCGCCGCCGTCGTGCTGAGCGCGTCGCTTTTTACGACCATGGGCTGCCAGAAGGACATCCCGAACACGACGGTGAAAGACACCCCGGAGAACCGGGCGGTCATCACCTTTCTCGAGAACTATCGAAATTCGGTGGAATCTCGAGATGTTGGCGCTCTTTTGGCTATGGCGCACCCCCAGTACTTGGACGACAACGGGACCCCTACCGGCGACGATGACCTCGACTATCAAGGTCTCCAGAGGAAGCTCGCCCGCTGGCGTGAGCGCGTCACCGACGTCCGGTACGAGATCAAATACCGCACGATCTCTAGGGAAATGGACCGAGTGCTCGTCGCCTTCCGCTACAGCGCCAGCTTCCGAATCGCCTACGATGAAGAGGATCAGCGCTGGTCGCGTCGAATTGGCGAAAACAGGCTCGTTCTGCTGTTCGACGATCTTCAGGGTCGGTATTACGTGCTTTCAGGCATGTGAAATTTTGCGTTGTTATTGAAACGGGGTGTCGATTCGCGCTACGATCCTGTCGTTGACACTCTGGAATGGGCACAAGTGAGTGTGCCAGGCCACAAGCGATGAGACCGATGAGATTCGAGTGCGATAGCTGCCACGCCAAGTACAAGATCTCGGACGAGAAAGTCCGGGGTCGGGTCGTCCGTTTTCCTTGTCGCAAGTGCGATCACAAAATCATGGTCGACGGGCGTGCGGGCGACCCGGACCTCACCGTTCCGGCTGGTTCGGCGTACAGGGCAGACAAGCCCAAGCGTCGTCACGCCGAGCCCGCTCGGCCGTTCGCGCACGAAGCACCGACCGCGCGCGCGCGCCGTCAGTCGGCTCCGAGTCGCCGTCGACCTTCCACCGTTCCGCCGCGTCGGCCCTCCGCGTCGTCGCGTAGGCTTTCTTCTCCCGTCGCTGCGGCCGCCGCCACGGCCGCCGCGCCCGCTGCCGCAAGCAGCGCGTTCATGGGGCAGCATCCTGGTTTGACGCCGCCTGTTCCGGTCGCGCCCGCCGGTCCGCCGATCGCGACTCTGAGCGACGTCCCGCAGTGGCATGTTTCGATCAACGACGTTCCGGTCGGGCCCGTGCGCCTCGAAGAGCTCGGTCACAAGATCGAGGCTGGCGCAGTGAGCGAGTACTCGCTGGTCTGGCGAGAGAGTTTCGATGAATGGCGGCCGCTCGCGACCGTCCCAGAGCTGATGGCTTTGTTACACGACCGCCGACACGCGGGACCACCGCCGCGAAACACCTTTTCGTCGATGCCGCCTTTCGTGGACTCGCGGAGCACCTCGACCGAAGCGTCGGTTCAGACCGTCATCTCACACGCGCCGGCCGAACGCTTCAAGCGCTCGGAAGCGCCGGACGGTTTCGTTCCGCTCGCCGACTCGTTGCAGCCCGAGGGGGCGCTTCCCGGCGACCTTCGGGACATGTCGCAACCTCCGGCGCCGATCGGCCCGGCTGGCGTCTTCGAACCCTCGCCTCAGCTGGGCTCGTTTTCGGGTCTGCCCGCTGCTCTCGGCGACGACGTCTCCGTGCCTTCGACTCCCCCGGCAGCGGCCGCCGCGAGCGCCGAACCGCGACGACGCGCTTCGCTTGGCGTCTTGGCTCTGCTTTTTGCGGTGATCGTCCTTGCTGGCGTCGTCGCGTTCCTGATGCGCGATCGATTGCCCGCCTCGGTGCTCAACGACTGGCTTGGAAACATCGGCCCTGCCGAGGTCGTGATGCCCGTGCCCACGCCCGTGGCGCCAACGGCCGCCGAAGCGCCGAAGGTGCAGCCTGAAGCCGCCGAGCCTGAGCCTGCAGTCGAAGAGACGCCCGCAGAGGAGACGCCTGTCGAAGCGGAAGCGCGAGAGGCCGAAGCGGAAACCGCAGAACCGAACGCGGTCGCCCCTGTTCCGAAACGAGAGTCGGCTGAGACCGAGGCAGGAACTGCGGCCGCGGCCAAGCTCGTCGAGCCTCCGAACCCTGCCGACGACCCACCGAAGATCGCTCCCGCGCCCGCACCCAGAACCAGGGCGAGGCGAAGAGCGCGGCCTGCGCCGGTAGTCGAAGAAGCTTCGACCGAGGGCTCCTTGAGCGCCGAAGAACAGAAGATCCTAGACGAGTTTGGCTCGAGTGCGGACACGGCTCCCGCGAAGATTTCGGTCAAGAAGGCTGGCACGAGCCAGGATGATAAGCCTCCGCTCGACGGTGATGCCGTGCGCGCGACGGTGACCACCAACAAGCCGCGCCTGCAGCGCTGCTACGAGCGAGCGATTCGCGGGCAGCAGTCGCCGGCTTCGGTTCGATTGGATGTGAGCGTCACCGTGGCGGCCTCCGGTCGCGTGAAAGATGTGAGCGCGGACGGCAACGGGCCCGGCGGCCTTGCTGCGTGCATCGAAGCGTCTGTGCGGCGCTGGCGCTTCCCGGCTTCGTCCGCGGGTGGCCCGGCGAGGTTCCCGATCGTATTCTCGGCGAACTGAGTAAGCTCATGCCACTGAAGCCCTTGATCGACGCCGGCACGATTGCCGAGCGAGTTGCCGAGTTGGGCCGCGCGATCACGCGTGACTACGCGGACCAGGAGCTCGTGATCGTACCGGTGCTCAAGGGCAGCTACGTGTTCGCTGCCGACTTGGTGCGCCAAATCGACCTCGAGGTCGCGATCGATTTTCTCGGCGTCCGGAGCTACGAGGACCAGCAGGAGAGCAGCGGCGTCGTGCAAATCACGACCGACCTGAGCCAGTCGGTCGAGGGGAAGCACGTGCTTCTCGTGGAGGACATCGTCGATACGGGCCTCACGGTCGAGTATCTCCATGAGAACCTCGCCACCCGTCAGCCGGCCTCGGTCAAGGTTGCGGCGCTTCTCCACAAGCCCGCGCGAACTCGCGTGCCCGTTCAGATCGACTATCTCGGGTTCACCGTCGAGGATGTGTTCATCGTGGGCTATGGCCTCGACTACGGGCAGAAGTTCCGCAATCTCCCGTACCTGGCGGTCGTGAGCGGCGACGAGGGCTAAGCGTCCTATACTGCTCGCCGTGAGCGACCAAGACGCACCCGAAGACTTTGGCGAGCGAATCCGGCGAATTGCCTCGAGTCTCGCCGGCGGCGTCGACAAGCATCTCGTGGCAGGCGATGAGCCGCCTTCGATGCTCGATGCGGCGGCTCGCTCACTTGGCGCGACGATGGAGCGCTGGGGAAGAAACCCTGGGCTACGCCGGATCCTCGGGGGCGTGCAGCGCGACGAAGTCACCAGCCCCGGCGAAGAGGTCGAGCTCTCGGCGAGCTTGGGGGTTTCGGCGAAGCTCGGAACGGTCGCGCGGTTCTACGTGGACGATGCCGTGGTTGCCGAGGCGCCGATCGGGAGCAGCGGAGAGGTTCGCGTGGTCGTCCAAGCGCCGGGACCGGGCATCCACCGCGTCGGTGTCGCGGTCTGCAATGACAAAGGCGACGTCGTCACCGATTTGTTCGGCCATCGGCTTCTTCAGGTAGCCAGCGGGAGACCGGTCGTGCTCGTGCACGCGGAGCTGATCTTGCCGCAAACTCCCGATCAGGCTGCTCGGCTGGCGTCGCCGGTCGAGGCGCTCCGCGCGCTCATCGACGAAGGGTTCGAGCTGGTTTACTTCGATATCCACGAAAAGAACCGCGACGCGCTCATTCACGAGCAGCTCATCGCGAAACGCCTGCCGCCGGGCGCGATCCTCGTCTACTCCGCCGAGGAAGAAGAGCTGCGGAGCCTCGGCGTTGATTTCGTAGACATGTTTGCCTCGACCGCGATCCGGCGCCTCCGAGCCAAGGGCGTCCCCGTGACCACAGTTCTCACCGAGCTCGATGAGGACCCGGAGCGCAGCGACGCCGAACAGGTGAAGGTCATGACTCCAGCCGCCGCGTTGAGCAGCGCGCTTGCCGGAGATTTCAAG
>JBLYYU010000305.1:0-4932 GCA_048550275.1 Polyangiales bacterium | reverse complement strand
TGCGTGTTATGAGGAGAATCGCTCCCGGGTCGTCTAAGGGCAGGACAACAGGCTTTGGACCTGTGAATGGTGGTTCGAATCCACCCCCGGGAACCAGCTTTTCCAATGCATTCCAGCTCGATTTCCATTGCCCTTCTGCTCGCATCCCTCACCTTGGGCTGCCAGAAGGGCGAGAGCTCTCCGGGCAGCGCGACACATGAATCGGCAACGCTAGATTCCGGCTGCGAGCACGACCTGAAATCTAGGGCGATCGCCAAGCACAGCTGGCCCTACCCGGCCGAGTACCGGAACCTCCGCTGGGGCGACAAGTACCGGAAGATGAAGCTCAAGCTGAAGCCAACCAACGCCGCATTCGTCACGGCGACGGTCACTTGGAAAGAGGGAGAGACCATCGTGGTCGAGGACAGCGACGTGCTCATCACAAAGCCACGCCGCCTCGTGGCCAAGCGCGATCTCTTCGTGAAGCGCAAGGTCTGGGAGCAAGGCATCCAGGTGGAACGCACGTTCCTTGCGGTTGCGAAGGGCGAGCTTGGAAGCTTCCTGTTCTACAATTCGAAGGGGCAGTGCATGGTCGGCACCGAGGAGGGTCCCGGCTGGACGCCTTGTACCCTGGACGATGCCTTCGAGGGGCTCAGTGAAGAGCGGCCGGAAGCCTGCGAGCAGATCTGGTGGGTCAAAGTCCGAAAGAGCAAGGTCAGCCAGGGCTGGATGCCGGTCCCTCTGGGTTTCGTCGAGCGGGTGCCTCCTCCAGCCGACGCAGCCAGATGAACGTCTCCTGGTTGCCCTTGGGCCCGGTGATGACGCAGTCCGCTTCCTTCACGAGCTCGAAACCGACTCGTTTCGCGTCCTCGACGAGTTTGTCGATCGCCTCGCGGCGATGCTGGGCGTCGCGGACGACGCCGCCCTTGCCCACCCTGTCCTGCCCTACCTGAAACTGCGGCTTCACGAGCGCGAGCACGTCACCTCCGGTCTTCAGAAGCGCGTGCGCGGCGGGAAGAAGCTTCTCGAGACCGATGAACGATGCGTCGATGACGACCAGGTCGAGTGTCTCGGGCACGTCGCCTCGCTGTAGATACCGCGCGTTGGTTCGCTCCATTGAAACGACGCGCTCGTCCTGACGAAGCTTGTTGTGGAGCTGCCCGTAGCCCACATCGATCGCGAACACCTTCGCGGCGCCTCGCTGGAGTAGGCAGTCGGTGAAGCCCCCCGTAGAGGCCCCGAAGTCGCCCGCCGTTACATCCTCGGGGTCGAAGCTGAACGCGTCGAGGGCACCCTCGAGCTTGACTCCTCCTCGCGAGACGTAGGGATGGTCGGGCTCTCGCACGTCCAGCGGCGCTGCTTCATCGATGCTCTCACCGCTCTTTTCGACGCGACGGCCTTCGGTGAACACCTTGCCCGCGAGAATCAGAGCCTGGGCCCTCGATCGCGACGGAGCGAGCCCCCGCTGGGTCAACAAGACATCTGCGCGAACCTTCGGCACGCCCAAAGATTGGACTAACTTTCTTTGAAAAGCGAACGGCGCTATCTTGTACGCATGGCGCGCAACGTGCTCTTCCTTCTCGGTATCGGCTCCATCGGCTGGGCCATGGTCTCTCTCTTCTTCGGCTCGATCTTTCCCGAGTGGACAGGCCTTGGTGGTCAGCACCACGGCCAGCTCTACATCGAAGCGCTCGCCACGAATGTCGGCCTTTGGACCGCCCTCGGGGCGTTCGCGTTGGCCGGCGCAATGTTCCAGCGCTTGAGGCTGGCGGCCACCCTCGCGTTCTTGGTCTGCGCGGCGGGGTTCACCGGCGGGCGCATTCTGGCTCTCGTTCAGGGCGCGAGGCCCGAACCGTTTACCGTCATGGTCCTCGCGTTGGAGGTTGCCATGATCGTGGCGGCGTCAGCGGCGTACATCTCCGAGAAGACGCGCATCGCCCGTGAAGCCAGGGAGCTCAAGAAGGCCGAGAAGGCCGCGCTCGAAGCCGCCCTGGCAGCCGAGCACGCGATCCCGCCTGCCGAAGCCCCCTCGCCAAGCCCCGTTCAGCAGCCGTAAGCGACTCCCCCCCCCTTTGGCCCGGCCTCAGAAAGGAATGTCGTCGTCGCCAAAGTCGTCGGTGGGAGGCGCACTTCCGCCACCACCGCCGCCACCGCCGCCACCGCCGCCACCGCCAGCGCCGCCGCCACCGTCGCCGAAGCTTCCAGGTGCGCCCGAGTCGCGGCTGCGGCCGCTACCGAGCAGGACGATGTTCTGCGCGACGATCTCGGTCGAGTCGCGCTTGTTTCCGTCCTTGTCTTCCCACTGGCGGTATTGAATCCGGCCTTCGACGCAGATGCTTCGACCTTTGGAAAGGATGTTGTTGAGGGCTTCGCCGCGCTTGCCCCAGACGATGCACGTGTGCCAGTCCGTGCGTTGCTGGCGCTCGCCGGCGCGATTCACGTACGACTCGGTAGTCGCGAGGCGCAGGCGCAGCACGCCCTGCCCGTTCTGGGTGTACTTGAGCTCCGGGTCCGCACCCAGGTTCCCGATGAGCGTCACACGATTCAGGCCTTCTGCCATGGCTCCCCTATTCTTCTAGCCGCAATGGTCGGCGAACATACGCGGCCTTGCGCCCGGGATCAATGACCCGAGTCAACGGCCGGTGGCCTCGCTCTGCATGCGAAGCACGATTGCTAGCTCATCGGTCAACTCACGGCGGCGGTGCTCATAAAAGCTGGGACCAATCGATTCGGTTTCTCGCTGCCGCTCGAGTGAGGCAATCTCGTCGAGGAGCTGCGACCGACGACCCTCACGGACCTTCACCAGCGCCTCGGTCTGGTCGGACGGCCTCAAAAGAAGCCAAATTCCGAGGACCCCGAAGATCGCGGCGATCAGGACCGCAAGGAAGGGAAGCGGCCCGCCGCCCGGGATACCCCTGATGTGGATCCTGAGGGGATCGATCGGGGCATCGCCGGGGCCGCGCATCACGCCGGCGACCAGAAACCGCCGATCGCCGCCCTCGTGCACGCGCGCGACCTGAAAGCCCTCCACCTCGAGCGTCATTCCATCGACGTAATCGCTGACCACTTGGTATTCCATCGTGGAAAAGGGGACCGACTGCTCGAGAGACATGGAGGTACCGGTCACCGGAACGTCGTAGGCCCAGCGGAGATCGGCTCGGCCGGGAGGAATCGAACCACTGATCTCTAGCCCTTCGTCGGTCGCGCTCACTAGCTGGTCGGTCATCACCGCCAAAGCGTCGAACGCCTTGAAGCCATCCGGAAGGCGAATCCTCATGCCGCCGTCGGGAAACACATAGGTCGAGTCTCCGAGATTGGTCAGTCGCACGTCCTGACTGACGCGGGCACGATCTTCCCGGAACTCGATCATCGTGCGGCCGAGCACCTGGAACACGCGCCGGTTGTCTCGCGTGGTCGCTAGCCGAACCACTCGGACCCTCTGCCCCGCGCTCGAATCGAGCCGGAAAGGAGTCGAGCTGTAGCGCGCCCCGTCGAAGGGAACGTTGACGCGGTACGAATGCTTGGAATCGGTCGACAGGCCGTCGAACGAACAGGTCCCCTGTTGGTCGGTGAGGCAGGCCTTGCTTTCGCGACCCCCAGACTGCTCCATGAGACCGAGGCGTACAGCCTGTTTGGCGGCCGCTCCGCCTCCGAGATCGACAACTTCGATGCGAATGGTGCCCGCTGGGAGCTCAGGATCGACCACGGAGGTCACGAGGTCGGCAACGTTTCCAGTGACACGATTGACCACTGTCTTGTCGAGCTGGGCCGACGCGATCGATGGAAGCCAAACTGCGACAACGATCAGAGCTACAAACCGCATCACGCCTCGTCAGCGAGCCGAGCGGCGATCAGCGCCTCGGCTTCGTCTCGAAAGGGACCGGCGCCGGCGTCGAGCTCGTGAAGAACGTGCCGCGCCTCCGCTCTCAACTTCTCGTTGAGACTTTGGAAATCCGCATCGGAAAGCTTGTCGGCGTCGTGTTCGAACGCGACATCGCGAATCTCTTGAAGCAGCGCTTCCTTTTCGGTGAGCAGGCCGCGTCGCACGTCGGTCGTGAGCTGCGCGCGAACGTCGCCGACGAGCTCGTCAGACAGCGCGAGGCTCAAACTCAGCCAGAGGCTGACCAGCGCCGCGACGACCGCCAAGGCCGTGCCCACCACGAGCAACCAGGGAAGCAGCTCGGCCATCAGCTTTCCTCCAAGCGCTCGAGCTCTTTGTCGAGTCGGGAGTCGTACTCGAGCTTCCGACCCGTCCCCGCTGCGCCCGTGGCCTGCAATTCAACGCCGCGGCGCTGCCACCGCCGCCCGAGGACTACGATGAAACCGATCGCGAAGGCCATCGCCGCGATGGGGACCGCCCAGAGCGCGCGATCCAGACCCTCGTCGGAGGGAATCGCAAGCGCGGCGGCCCCGTATTGCGCGCGGTAAGACTCTTGAATTTTCGTCGGTTCCTGGCCGGCATCCAGAAGCTGGCGGACCTCGGCTCGTTTGTCGTCAGCCCAACCGCAGGCGCAGGTGTCGAGCGGCAGTCGGGCGCAATCGCCGCACTGGCAGAGCAACCTGCCAAACAATTGCCGTTCGACCGGGTCGTTGATGACGACGGACCCCGCGTGAAGCGAGCTGCTACTGTCGTTTTGCGCAGAGGCGACCCCCACCCATGCGATCATCGTGGCCACGACGATCGCCAAGCCGACCACCGCAGTAGCCGGCGAAAACCGGAAGCGCCTCGGACGGGGCTCCTCGCGAAGGAGCTCACGGGCGGTGGGCCACATGCCGAGGATCGATCCTAGTAGCAGCACGATACCGCCAAACCAGATCCAGGCGACCAGCGGGCGAATGATGATGCGGAAGGTGCCGCGTCGGGTCGACGGGTCGACCGTGCTCATGATCACGTAGACGTCCTCGGCGGGCCGGCTGCGGATCGCCACCTCCGTCGTGGGCATTTGTGGGTGC
>JBLYYU010000304.1:0-13531 GCA_048550275.1 Polyangiales bacterium | reverse complement strand
GGTACCCAGCGGCGTCGCGAGTGACAATCGGCAAGACAGCAACCACTCCCGATTGGCCGCGAGCGCCGAGGGGAGGCTTGCGTGCCCTCAGGCCTCAAGTCCCTCCGGCCACCTTTGCAAGCCGACCCGTCCGCAGGGTACCCATATCGCGCTTTTTTCCGAGCCGCGTCCATCCCCCAAGCCGAGCCGTTCGATGTAGCTCCACTTCGCGCCTTTTCTTCCGTGCCCCGTCCACAAGCCGAGCCGTTCGCCGAAGCCCCGCGTCGCGTTTTTTTTCCGCGCCCCGGTTACGCTCCGCTACATCGGTCCGACGAGCACTTCTCGTCGCCCGCCCGCTTTGGAGCTCGGTGGGCCCACTACGCCCTCCTGCTCCATGCGTTCGACGAGCTTTGCGGCCTTGTTGTAGCCGACGCTCAACTGGCGTTGAACGTGGCTGATCGAGCAGTAGCCGGCGTTCGCCACGACTGCGACGGCCTTGTCGTAGAGCGGGTCGTCGCTCTCGCCGCCAAGCCCCTCGTCTTCCCGAGGCTTCAGGATTTCTTCCTGGTATTCGGGGTCGCCCTGCTCGCGGAGATAGTCGCAGACCGCCCTCACTTCGTCTTCGCTGACGTAGGCTGCGTGCACGCGTTGCAGATCGCCGGAGCCCGGTGGGATCATGAGCATGTCGCCCATCCCGAGAAGGTGCTCGGCGCCGGAGCGGCCGAGGATTGTCATCGAGTCTTGGCGCTGAGCGACCTTGAATGCGACACGGGCCGGGAAGTTCGCCTTGATCATGCCCGTGATGACGTCGACGCTCGGACGCTGGGTCGCCAAGATCACGTGGATGCCGGCGGCTCGAGCCTTCTGTGCAAGCCGGGCGATGCAGGCTTCGACGTCCTTGGCGGCGACCATCATCAGGTCGGCGAACTCGTCGACGACGACGACTACGGACGGGAGTTTCTCCGGCTCGAAGTTCTCGGCGTCCGCCGCCTCGCCGTCGCTTGGGTCGAGCAGGACTTCCTGACCGTTCGCGTCCTGGGCGCTGACCTTGCCCTTGCGCTTCGGCATGAACTTCTCGATCGAAAGATCCCCCCGCAGAACGCGGTCGACGCGACGGTTGTAGGTGTCGATGTTGCGGGTGCCCGCGTCGGCGAACATCTGGTACCGCCGCTCCATTTCGTCGACCGCCCAACGAAGGGCGAGCGCCGCCTTCTTCATGTCGGTCACGACCGGCAAGAGCATGTGTGGGATGCCATCGAAGACCTGAAGCTCGACCACTTTGGGGTCGATCATGAGCATTCGAACCTCTTCAGGCGTCTTCTTCGCGAGGATCGAAGTCAGCATCACGTTGAGCGCGACGCTCTTACCCGATCCGGTGGCGCCAGCGACGAGCAGGTGCGGCATTCGCGCGAGATCGACATAGACCGGCTGCCCGCCGATGTCCTTGCCGAGGGCCATCGGAAGCGCGCCCTCCTGCTTTTCCCAGCGTCGATCCTCGACGATTTCACGGAGGTGTACCGTCTGCCGGATGTCATTGGGTAGCTCGAAGCCGACCCGCGCTTTGCCCGCTATCGGCGCGACGATTCGCACTTTCTGAGCCGCGAGTGCCATCGCCAGGTCGTCCGCCAGGCCGGCGATCTTCGAGACTTTCGTCCCGCTCTGGGGTTCAAACTCGTACATCGTCACGACCGGGCCCGGGTGGATCTCGTCCACGCGTCCGCGGACGCCGTAGGCCGCGAGCTTTTCCGTGAGTAGCTCCGCATTGTCGCGAAGGGCCTCCGCGTCGACGTGGATTTCGGAAGCGTCCGGCTCGTCGAGGAGGCTGCTCGGCGGCAGATGAAAGTCCCGGTGACTGCGCTTCGGCCGCGTCGAGATTTCGAGCGGCTTCTGTTTCGTTTCCTTGGGAGCGACAATCGTTGGACCAGAAGCGGAGCCCTGTGGCGGGGCTTCGAGCGCGGCGGGCGGAATCGGTGCCGGCGTGACTACCTGCGCGGCTGGCGGGTCTTCCGGCTTTTCGCGATCGTAGTGCGCGCCCATGATGCGCGGCTGGCTCGCACGAATCTCTTCCTCGTGGATTTCCCGCGCCTCGGCCCAGGCCTCGCGCAACGCCACGAAGATGCTTCGAACTTTCGCCCAGGCCGCATGACCCATACGCGCGAACCACTGTGCGGCCTCTTCGAGCGTCCATGGGGTCCGCAAGATCACGGCGGTGCCCAGGATCGCAAAGCCGATGATCACGGTGCCGTAGAACCCGAGCAGCGAGCGGAGGACCTCGCCCAGGAGCTCGCCAACCGCCCCGCCGGGCGAAGCGCCCCAGATCGCCTTCGGCTCGACTAGGAGATGCGCCAGCGAAGCACCGATCACCACGAGGACCAATGTCGAGCCCATCGTCGCTACGCCAAGCATCGCCGAACGGCGGCGGAACAGGCGCCAGGTGAGCAGCCCGCCCTCGAGCGGCAGGAACCAGGCCACGAGGCCGAAGGCCAGCATGAGCGCGCGCGCGAAGCGGTGACCGACTGGGCCTACGAGGTTCGCCGAGCCGTTGCGCGCGTCATACGAGACGAGAGCCAGGGTCAAGAGTACGGTCGCGGTCAGGGCCAGGATCGCAAGGACGTCCTGCCGCCTGCCCTCCGGCGCCACCAGGTCGCCCGAAGAGGTGGTTTCATGTGCGCTCAAGTAAGACGCCTCCTACATGCAAAGGCTATGCGTCGCCCGCGTGGTTGGTCAAGAAATCACTAGGTTCAGAGGTTCTTGAATGCCGGCCGGAATCCTCTATTATCTTGCCGGGTTGCATACCCTAGGGGGATGATTCCGCGAGGTCGGATGGGTTGGACGACAAAGATCATGGTTCTTTGCTCGGTCGCCAGCGTGTTGCTGGTCGGCTGCAAGGTGGATAGCGACGATGTCCAGCTATGGAAAGAAACCGTCAAAGGACCGGCTCGGCTCACCGCCTTGATCGGCAGCGATCACTACAGTCCCGAGCTACGGACGGAAGCAGCGTTGGCGATTGTCGAGATGGATCGCACGGACGTCGATGCGCTCGCGCTTCTCAAAGGCTCACTCGACGAGTTGCGCGGAGAGGATGAAGCATCGAGCCAGGCGATCGTCGGCGGGATGATTCCACGACTCGAAGCCCTGCTTTCGGAAGAGCCGGACGAAGAAAGCAATGCGCCGGACCCCGCTCAAGTACGCGCGAAGGACGCTGCCTACATGGTCGTTCCGTACGCGCCCGAGAGCTCTCGCAAAGAGCTCATTCGCGCCGTGGTCGGTTGGTATTCCGCTGATTTCGAAGGCCGGAGCCTTGCCGGTAACTACAGCGCCGAGCAGGTGACTCGGGCGCTCGGCGCAGACGCCGCGGGCATGTTGGTCGACGCGCTTCACGAGAAGATGCCGCCCCAGGCGATGATTAAAATCTCGCAAATCATTGGGGAAGACGGTGACGAGCAAACCAAGAAGCGCGCCGGAGCGCGTCTCGTCAAAATCGAGAAGGAGATGGAGAAGCCCGCGTTCGTGAAGTGGCTCTCTACGGAGATCCGCGCATCGATCGAAGCATCGGGCGAGAAGGCGGACAATGCCCGGGTGAACGCCTTGGCTCTCTACAATCGCGAGAACTACATCAACCAAGGCGCGCTGCCCGCGATGAAGCATCTCGGGGAACAGCCCCTAGTGTCGACGCGCTTGCTTGCCATCGCCGACACCAAGCCGGGGTCGAGCGACACCAAGGCCTGGGCCGAACGCCTCAACGCTCGGCGCGCCGTGGCGCTCAAGGCACTCGAGGGGCACGTGACCCGCACGCACCTCAACCGTTTGCTCTCCATCGCGCTCGATTCGAGCAACCCCGTCGAGGTTCGCGACTATGCGTTCGACAGGGTTGGGGACATTCGTAGCCGCGCCGCGATCCCCAAGCTTTGGCCGCTCGTCGAGCGCGCTGGCTGCACGACCGCCTCGTGCAGTGATTCCGACAAGCTGACCAAGCGGCTTCGGTGGAGGGCCGGGGAGCTGCTGCTCTCGCTCGGTGGCCCTTCCACGATTGTGGCATTTTCTGAGCGATTACCGGCAGCTAAGGGGGTCCAGTACGAGCCGGAGGAGCTCGAGGGCTACGCGACCCGCATGAGTCAGATGACACCTCCGCCTACATCAACGGTCATGGCGCTGCTCAATTCGCAACAGTGGTGGAATCGTGTGGTCGCATTGCGCTATCTTGAACGCAGAGGTGGGGAAGCGGATGTCCCCGCAATGAAGCGCTTGATGTCGGATGATGCTGCAGTTGCAGGACAAGGTTGGTCTGAGCTGAACCCACCAGTGAAAAAGGTGGGCCAGGTTGCCGACGCTGCGATCAAGGCGCTTCGGACGCGGGAGCAAGGTGACAAGAAGTGAGTAGTCGAAGCGATGGGTGACCAGGGAGACAGAAAGACGGTGCGCGCGTTTCAGTGCCGCGATTATCTCTTCGAGATTTTCGACCGTATGGGCAAAGAGCAGGAATGCTCAGTCGACTACCTGATCAACGAGGCGATGCGTGAGTATGCGCGAGCCCGCGAGGAGTCCGTCGCCGCAGTGGACGCGAGGCCGCAGGAGATCGCCGGCACCGCGGTTGCTGGCGCCGCGCCGATCGGCCGCGCTCCGATGGGTGCGCGCCCGTCGCCAATGCTGACGCCGGTACCGTCGCGACGCCCGACCGTCCAGCCCGTTCAGCCAGCCGTTCACCAGGCGGTCACCGTGCCACCGCCACTGCCGGGGCACCGTCCATCCGACGTCGGGACTCGCCGGGTCCTCTTGCTCCAGTTCAACGGCGAAGAATTTCCCGTCGAGAAGGAAGAGTTCATCATCGGCCGGGGCGCGAAAAGCGCAGACCTGGCGATTCGCGACGGGAACATTTCGCGAAAGCATGCGGCCGTCGTGTTTCACGATGGCGCGTACTTCATGAAGGACTTGGGCAGCACGAATGGAATCGAGTTCGCGGGTCAACGTGTCGAATCCAAGCGCATCGAAGAAGGCGACGTCTATCGCATCTGCGATTACGAGCTTCGTTTCACGTATCAATGAGCAACGTAGCAGGCGTGTAGTCTGCGCCGCCCTCGTCTCGCTTGGGCTCGCCTGCGTCCTGCCCGCTTCGATCGGCGTCGCGGAGGGAGCGGAATCCGAATCAGCGCATGAGCAGCTCCGGTCTCGTCTTCAAGCGCTCGACGCGCGCGAGGACGCCAAGTTTGCAAAAGGCTCGATCGAGCAAGCCCGGCGTGCTTTGGAGCGAGCGTCGGCGCCCGGGGCCGATCCGCAGGCGGTTGCCCGTGCGCAGAAGATCGCCGAATCCGCCATGGTCCTCGCGGACCGTCAGCTCGCGCGACGACGGTCACAGGCGGAGCTCTTCGCGACGCAAGGGCGTCTCAACTCAATTCGCGAACGAGCCCAGGCGCAGCGCCGCGCCCTCGAAGCCCTATTGAGAGAGCGGGCGAGGGTCGCCAAAGAGAGCGAGCGCCCGTGAGCCTGCGCCTGACGATCCTTTCGCTCTGCACCATCGCCCTGGCCTGCGCGGGGTCCCAGTCCGCGCGAACATCCGACGCGCTGTTCGAGACGCCGGCCGCCGAGCTCGCGCACAGGCACGCGCCCGATTTGTACGGGCACGCGAAACGAGCCTGGGCAGATGCAGGGGAAGCAGAGCGGCGGAAGGATGAACAGGCCGCGGACGATCGTCGGACGGAGGCACGTCTCTGGCTGGCAGCCGCGGTAGCCGAATCCGAACGCATCGAGCTCGACCGCCGTCGCACCGAGCTCCGTGCGGAGGAGGAGCGATGGGCGAAGCAACTCGCTCGCGACCAAGAGGCCTCCGCGGACGTGGCCCAGGACATCTCGCGATACGAAGCGAGAGCCGTGGCTCTCCAGGAGGCGGAGCGCCTCTCGACCCTGACCGAGGATCGGACGGTGAGCGACGCAACCCTCGACGCCGTCTTGAATCGGGTTCGGCTCAACCTGGCGCTCGCCGAAGCGCTCGGCGCGACGGAGCAAGACCTGCGGACGCTTCGCGAGCGCGCCGAGCTCTTTGCGCGGACACGCCCGGAATCCGCTCGGCGTGCCGAGGACCTGCTGTTGAAGAGCGAAGCCCTCATCGGGAAGATGCGTGCGAACTGGCCCGAGCCCCAACCGGGCGCGTCGACCGAGCTCGTCGACACCGCTCGGGTCACCGGGTTTTCCGCCGATCGGCTTGGCAACGCCGTCGTGGTTCGCTCCGAGCGCTTCTTCACGTCTGGCGGCCAGGTGTCGAACGCTACGGTGAAACGCTTTTTCGGGCTGCTCGCCGCGTTTCCGCACGGTCCGGTCGCCTGTCAGGTCGCCGTTCCGGAGCTTAGGAATCGGGTTTGGGCTCAGCGCGTTGCCCGGCTCGTGGAACGTCTCCGGCGCAGCGAAAACCCGGGTCGTGTCTCGACCAGCATGGTCGCCACCGAATCACTTCGAGCTGGTACCGTGCAGTGCACGTTCGCCGCGTATCGGGAGCCCTGAGCAGCTCGGCGCTCGTCAATCGAGCATCCGGAACGATTCTTTTGCGGCGGCCCGGGTCTGATCGGAGCTCGGCTTGTGCTTGGGCGGCGGGGGGAGCTCGGTCACGGCGACGCGAGTCAGCCTCGTGCCCACCTCGAGGATCGACACGGTCACCTTTGTCGGATTGACCTCGGCCCCGCGAACGCTGGCTCGTTTGTAGACAGCACCTCTACCCCTGCGCTCCACGTTGCCTGTGATCATCATCGGGCCGAAGTAGGCGAGCACTTTGTCGATCGGCAACCGGATTCGGTAGATGTGTTGAAGCTCGTCCTCTCGGAAGAGCTCCGCGCCGCGCGGAAGCCGGATACCTGCGATGTACTCGTCGGAGGGGATCATTTGGCCCCGTGGATCGAGAAGACGCTCCTGCTTCATCGCCTTTGCGGGCTCGGGGCTCGCCTCTTCGCGTACTGCGTTTTCGCTGGGGCTCGGAGCCGCCCTCTCGGGCTTCGACGTGCAGCCCGCGAGGACCGTCAGAAGCGCGAGGGCGAGCGTTGCGGAGCCGTGCATCGATTTCCGAACTAACACCGCAGAGCCGATTATTCCAAGGTTTCGGCCATCCCGGAGATCGCCGTGAAGGCCTCCGGTGCGTCGATCGCTTGTTCGAGGATGTTGACCGCGAGGTTGTTGATCGGGATCCCCGCGGCCCCGCTCAGGACACCCATGAGCTTGAACTCCCGCCCGCTCGTTGCGTAGGGCATCGCGAGGGTTACGGAGGTGCCGTCAAACGGGTCGGTGATCGTCACGTCGTTCGTTAGAGTGCAGACCGGCGCCTGGGCAACCTGAAGGCCGACCAAGAGGGCGTTTCCGAGGTCCGGGATGTCGCCCTGATCCACGACATACGTCGAGAGGCCGCCGCTGTCCTCGAGGAGCGGGACGGGGGTTCCAGGGTTGTCCGGGTCATCCAGGTAGCGAAGGCCGAAGATCCGGCTCCCGCCGAGAGGGCAGGCGTTGAGCGGGGATCCGCCCGTAGCCGCTCTGAACGAGCCGAAGAACACCTGGCCGCCAAAGAGCTCGATCGGCCCGGTCATCTGTTCGCCCGCAAGGAGCTCGATCTCCCAGTTCAGACGGCCCCCGACGTCGCTCACCGATCCGTCGCCAGCGAAAGTCAGCTCCTCGGTGATCGACACCACCTTGTTGACCGCTGTGGCGTCGTCCAAGACGTCGAGGTTCCCGGTTCCCGTCAGGATCACCACTTCCCCCGCTAAGGTGACGCTGAGCGCCGGCGGGAAGAACGTAGGCTCGGCCGCGTCGGACACCTTGTCGTAGTAGATGTCGTGCAGCGGCAAGGCCTTCCAGTTGTCCGGTTCCGACGAAGAGAAATCGACGCGCCAGAGGACGCCGTCGGCGTCGACGGTGTAGGCCGCGCTTCCGACGGTGCCCGTATCGCCGCGGAAGACCGAGACCGCACCGTTGAGCGGAGCGGGGAACGTGGTTTCGTCGAGCTCAGCGATCAGCGAGCCGGTGATCAAGTCGATGAAGTAGAGCATCCGGCCGTGCCGGGCCTCTGCCGGTGCCGTCGTCTCGTCGCGCCAACAGCGCCGGAAACTTCGCGGAGAGATGGCGCTGGCATCCGCTTGTTCCATGTTTTCGGGCAGATCGTCCGAGTCCGTAATCTCGCAGTTCGGGTCGTCCACGACGCCCTGACCGCCCGGCAGGATGACGACGCCGTGCGATTGCCTGATCGGGTAGACCGGGAGGCCGACGATGTCCTCGAGGAAGATCTGCGCGGCCGTGGGCTGCCCGTACGTGTCGCCCAAGTTGTCGTGGGTGAACTGCCAGAGGAACTCGGGCTTGCAGGGGTTGGTCACGTCGAGGGCGACCATGCCTGCGCCGCCGTTTCGGAAGCTCACGAACATCACGGTTCGCCAGACGTTGGTGACGCCTGCGCCGTCGCCGTCGAAGGACCGCACGTCGTAGAGGTTCCGTATTTGGATGCTCCCGTCGGCGTACCATTGCTTGCTGCCCGCCGCGAGCATGTCATCGAGGTCGTCGAGGAACATCGGCGGGATGAAGCCCCAGAGCTCGGTGCCGGCGTCCTTGCCATCCGCGCACTCGAACTCCTCGAGGTTGTCGCCGACGGTGAACACGCCCGAGTCATAGTCATCCGCGAGGAAGGCGTGGATGATGCCGTCGTTCGAGGAGGCGTAGATGACGCGGGGTCGCTCGCTGAGCTGCCAGCCATCGCCAACCAGGTTTTCGGTCGGGTCGGGGCTCTTCTGATGCGCGAAACCCAGGCGCCAGTCGTTGAACGAGGGGTCGTCGATGTCGTCGACGATCGGCCCGACGATCGCGGGCGTCGAGTGATAAATGTCGCCGAGCCGCTGGTCCTCACGCCCGCTGCCTGAGACGCCGTGGACCCACTCGACCACCGTGTTTCGCATGGCCGTGTCCGTGCTTCCGGCACCGAACAGGTACTCGGGGTCGACGTCTCGGTCGAACTCGGCGACCGGCTGGTTGATGATCTCGGTGACGGTGCCGAAATCGTCTTCGTCGAGGTCCGGAACGTCCATGCCCGCCGTGGAAAGATCGGTGATCTTGTAGCGCCCTGTGCCAGTGAGCTGCTTGTTCACGTCGTTCACGTCCGTCGGAAGCACCGTCCAGAGATTTCGGGAGAACCCGCCGTTGAAGGCGACTTTTTGCCCGATTGCGGGGACACCGCCACCCCAGGGCTCGACGCCGGAAGGCGCCGTGAACTGCTCGTTCAAAACCTCCTGAAAGCGGTCTCGTTTCTCGAGGTCCTGGGCGACCGGAACCCCGCCGACGCACTCGTAGCGCCGGCGCTCGAGGACCCCGTCCCAGGGATCGCTCGGGTCGAACGAGACGTTGAATCCGGAGATGAAATCGGACTGCACCAGGCCCGGTGACAGGCCGGTGAACACGGGGGCGGTTCGGCTGGTCGTGCCGAGGTTCTGCTCGTTGAGAATGGTGCTCAAAGCGGTGACGAGCTCGGCGCGGTCCTCGACGAAGAACGCCTCCTCGGTCTCGCCCACAGAGGCCACGTCGTTGAGGAGATTTTCGACACTGGCCACCTGCGCCGGCGTCCCGTCGAGTGCGAAGCCGATGACGTAGAACTTGTCGAGATCGCCGGACGAGATCATCGTGGACACGGTATCGGCGATCTCTTCGTACGGGCAGCCGGTTGCGCCGACTGGGTTGCCCAGAGCTTGGCAGTTCACCGGGCTGCCGCGCATGTCGCCGTTTGGCACGCCGTCGGTGATGAGGACCGCGCTTCGCAGGCGGCAGTCATAGTACGCATCGCCGGGGCCCGGATCCGCTGCCTTCGGCAGGATATCGACGTCCGTTCCCAGAAAGAATTCCAGATCTGAAACCATGGCTGCGGTCGGCGTCGAGCCATACGGGCGCAATGGGTTCTTGCCGAGCCCAGAGTCGCCGAGGACCGTAGCCTGGATCGACGCGTTGGTGCTGTTCATTGCGGCCGTGCTGTCACCCCCGACCGACACCAGGCCGCCTTCCGGCGCCGTTGCGGAGCGCGCTCCGGAGTTGAGCATGTAGGTCGTCAAAGCGCCTGGGAATGAGTACTGGCGGTTGCCCGCGTAGGAGTACATCCCCTTGGTTCCGAGCGACTCCGCGGGGAAGGGCGGCAACAAGAAATCCGCCTCGCTCACCAGTGGTGGACGGTCGTTGAGAGTGCCGATCGAGTCGAAGGTCATCAGGCCGAACTTGATTCGCTCGATGTAGGTATCGAGGACGCCATTCGCGCTCTGGGTGCCAGCGTACGCCGGGATTTCCTGAGGCAGCTGGATGTGCGGGAGGAAGTAGCCCTCGTCGTATTCACCAGTGTAGATACCCCCGATACGGACATCGGCGTTGCACTCGAACGGGACGAACTCACCGGTCAGTGCCTGGGCGACGACCGACCAGCGGTTCTGTTCGTAGGAGCCGGCAGAGCAGACCGGGATGCACTCGAGACAGGCGGGCGTCGAGCAAATGCAGTCCGGTTTGCGCTCCATCGAGCCCGAGGTGTCGACCAGGAGCATGACGTGAGGCCGAATGTTTCGAATGTCCGGGCCTTGCGCGGACGCCGTTGCGCTCGGTGCCACGACGGCAACGAGCAAGCCAAGCAAACTGAGGTGAAGCCAAAATCTCATCATGAACCCGAGATGAATGGCCCGCTGATGACGTAGGCGCGCATGTCGGCGCCAGTCTCGTTCCACTGGCGCCCCATGTCGTCGGCGAGGGAGGCGTCTCCTCCAGTTTGCGCGCGGCCGCGGGCCGTCATGGTCGTGCGCATGTACTTGAACTTGGTTCCGCCCTGGGCTGCTGCCCCGGGCAGGAGCTTGCTGATGACGTGCTCGTCGTAGAGGTCGATCACGATGGCAGGCTGGTGGGCCGACATCGGGCCGAAGGCACTGGGCGCGTCGATGGGGCCTCTCTCGAATTCTCCCGCCGCGACGAGCGCGTCGAAGTGCTGCCTGTAGAGGCGGTAGGCGCGTCGACCGGCAGGCAGCGGAGGTTCCGGATAGCAGGTGCCCCCGGCGGTGCAGGCGAACGCCTTTCCTTCGGTGCTCCCCTTGCTGAGCATGATGTTGCGAACGGTTTCCGGTCCGAAGATGTCGAACCATTCGAGCGCACCGAGGAGCGCGCCTCGGGCGGCGTACCGGGTTTGGAGCTGTTGTCGGGCAAAGCCGGTGCCCCGTACCTCGTGCGAGACGGTATGGGCGGCGAAGACCGCGCTCGCCGTGCCGACCATCACGATCATCATGACGACGAAAAGCGCGGCGCCCTCCTGTTTTCGTTGCTGTTTCATGGCTAGAAGAGGTTCCTTCTGGCGAGGGTCATCACGGGGATCTCGATTCGTATGTGTCGCACACGAGCCGAGCCCTGCTGATCTTCGTTCACGTCGAATCGAGTGTTGAGAGCACTGTTGGACGCGGCCGGGATCGATGGGTCTTCCATCGGGCTGCGGATCCCCAGCTCGATCAGGACGGAGCGGACGTTGTGGGGAGCGCTATTGATGGCGGTTTCGTCGGCGGAGGTCTCACCGATCGCATCGGCCAGATCGGTGATATCGGCGTTGCCCGTCCTCGTGCCCTTTTGGTCGACCAGGAAACCCACATTGAAGTTGGCGACGAACTCGGCGAGCACCTGGGTGGTCTGAGGTAGAACCGCTCCGTTGTTCGGATTCAGGAAGCGGCGAACCAGGACTGCGTTTGACTCGAGGAGATCATCTTCATCCATGGGTGCGAGAGCCGCGGCCGGGTGTCCGGGCGCCAACGCCGTGTCGAACACGCCCGTGAAGTCCATGAAGTCGGGGTCGCCTGCGGCGAACGGGTTGATGACCGCATACTCGACCCATTGAAGTGGTGCGACGGAGGCCCCCTCTCCGGCTCCCGGAAGGCAGGCTGTCCCGACCGGAAGTGGCGTGCTTCCCGCTCCGCCGATGGTCAGACGAATTTCGTTTTCGATGTTGTCGGACTTGCCGAACACCGTCCGAAAAAAGTGCTGCCCCGACGGGGACTCGATGTGCAGTACGGAGCCGGTCTGGAACGCACGCGCTCCTTTTTGGCTGATCCCGTTCCAGTCGGCTCCCGTGCCCCAGGCCAAGTCCCAGTCGAGGTCTCCGTCGAGGTAAGCCGGGTTGGCGCCGACGACCGGACCAGCCGCCTGGCCCCAGGCGAACGTCCGACGGTAGGCTTGGTTCCCGCTCTGCAGGACGATCGTGTTGCCGTCCGAGCTCACCGACTGAACGAGGAGCTGATCCGTCAGATAAAGGCTGCTCAGAATTCGCAAGCGATCGCCGCGAATCCAGGTATTGTTGGCGTCCGGGTCGATCACCAGGTCGTCTTCGCCGGGGTAGATTTGAAAGGCGCCCATCGGAAGGGTGCCGCCGCCGAGCTCGGGGAGCCTGGCCGGGAGCGCCTCGCAACGGGACTCCAGCTCCGCGTTGGGTGAGCCGAAGAGCGCCGCGCGAGAGATGTCCCGGCGAAGCTCCATGATAGCGACGCGGGCCGTGCCTTGGGAGACGGCGGTGCGCTGTTCTTGATAGAACTGCTTGCTCATCGCCGAGCCGAGGCTGTACATCGATGTGACCGCGGTCAGGCCGACTATCGTCGCCACCATGAGCTCGATCAGAGTGAAGCCGCTCTTCCTCACGTCCCTTCCCTCCTCAGCCATCGGATCATCGTCGAGGCGTGGACGACTTCGATGTTCGGAACCATGCCGGTGCTCAGATTCCAGCCGTCCGCCGTTGCTGCGTCACAATCCGCGTTCCTGAAGGCCGTGCCGGTCACCCAGTTCGGGTGGGTCGCTGCGCCCCCCATGTGCCCTTCGCGGTACCAGAACGTACGAACGTCGACCCGGGCCGAGGCGCCGAGGCGAATCCAGCTCAGGCGAATGTTCGTGCAGAACTTCGCGGGGTCACCGTTGTTGATGTCGTTGCCGAAATGGTCGAATGAGTACGATTCTTCGTCGGACGGGGGCGCCGGCCGGAACCAGGCGGTTTCGTTGTTCGTGGCCGTGAGCGGAACCAAGTAGTCCGTCCGCGTCGTGAGCGACGGGCTGGCCTGCCCCGCTTCCGTCCAGTTCAGCGTGTCGCGCTCGATGCGCTCGATCCAGCGTTCGGTGATCGTTAGGGCGGTGTTCATTTCGTGCGCTGCCCGGTTTGCCTGGCCGATGGCCTGATGCATCGAGAGGATTCCGAGAGAGCCGACCGTCATGATGCCGATCGCGATCATGACCTCGACGAGAGTGAACCCCGATCGTTGGTGCTCGTTCTGTCGAGTCATCGCAGTATTCTCGGGGAGCCCGTGCCGAACGGGATGAATACTTTTCGTGCGGCACCCATCAGGTTGCCGTCTAGCTCACGAAATACCACGAACCCGAAGCCGGCTTGCGCGTTGGGGTTGCTCCAATTCGAGAACAGGATGTTGTTTCGGTAGACTTGGTTGTTGGCGCCGGCCTCGTAGCAGAACTGGGTATCGTTCCATCCGTCGACGCGAATGAAGTCCAAGTCATCCACATCGGAGTCGTAGGTGTTCGCGTACAAGCTATCGACGCAGCG
>JBLYYU010000303.1:0-5326 GCA_048550275.1 Polyangiales bacterium | reverse complement strand
TGCGTGGCCCGCCTCTGCTGCGAGACGCCTCGCAACTCTCTGAAGCGCGGTCTCGGAGGAGAACTTGAGCTGTGCTGCCTGAAGGCCTTCGCCCTTGTCGACGAAGATGCGGTCTGGCCCGTTCACTACGATGGTGCGAACCGACTCATCGGACAGCAGGTCGTCGAGTGCACCGAGACCAACCGCTTCGTGAAGCACCGCGTGCGCCACGCCGCGCATGTCGAGCTCGGCGTGAACCAAGCCGTCCGTCTGCATTGCGAGAAACGTTTCTGCGATCGCGGCGCGCGCGGCAGACCAACGTTCCTGGTTTTTCATCGCCGCCGGATCGACCTCATCGATGTCCATGCGCTCAGCAAGGCGACTCAACAGAGTGTGCTGCGGATCGCCGATCGAAATCGCGGTTTCGGTCTTCGCGCGGATCCGCGGAAGCACGGTGTCTCCGCGCTGCGAACGGGGAGGCGAAGCGGTCGCGCGAGGGTCTATTTGCGGACGCTTCGCGGCGACGCTCCCAGGGGTCGGGCGTCGCGCAGCGATCGATCGTCGAGCGGGGACCGAGCTGGCCGGCGGCATTTCGGGAAGCTCCGACTTTTCAGGCTTGATCGGCAACGGCGGCGGCTCCGACACCCGAGGCATCGAGCTCTCGGTTTCCGAGCGCGGGTCGGCTCCCTCGAGCGTGATGATGAAGTCGGCGATGTAGATTTTGTCGCCCTGCTTGAGCGGTTGGGCGGCGGTGATCTTGCGACCGTTGACCCAGGTTCCGTTCGTGCTGTTGAGATCGACGACGATCGGCTGCTCGTCGGTCATCGTCAGCCTTGCGTGCTGCTTCGAAACGTTCCGTTTAGACAGGACAATGTCATTGCCCTGGACGCGGCCGACCGTCAGCTCAGGCTTTGAAAAATCAAGCCTTCGCCGGGCGCCCCCCTCGTCGGTGATCACAACCGCGTACATCCCGTCCATCCATTGAAAGGGGGCCAGCGCTCCGCGTCAAGTCAGTGCCAATTCTCGCCCCCTCGGCTGAGAGGCCCTCCGGACGGCGCAGGCATCCTGCATCGGCGCTAAGTATTTGCAATTGCAGAGTTTTTCGTTATCTCAGGGGCTTGCCAGCCTCATCTGGGGTCAAAAAACCACGCCTTAAGGCTGGAATCGGTACCACCGGAGGGGTCAACTGGGGTAGCTTACGCGACATGCCGGGAGGGTTTTTGATTGTCGAGGACGAGCCGACGCTGGCTCGGACTCTGGCTCGTACGTTTGGGCGGCACGGTCCCGTCGAGGTCGTCCACAGCATGGCGGCGGCCCGGGAGCAGCTCGAGAACCACGACGAATGGACCGGTGTCATCCTGGACCTCATTTTACCTGACGGCTATGGCCTGGATTTGCTCGCTGAGATACGCCGGCTCCACGGCGCGCTTCCGGTTCTGGTTCTGACCGGCGAGCTGAATCGTGATGTAGTTAACAAAGTTCAGACGATGCGCGGTGAGTACGTCTGCAAGCCCGCCTCGGCCGACAACCTGAATCCTTTCATTCAAAGAGCACTCGCGCAGGAGCGGGTGGACGACGCGGCGATCGGGCAACGCATCGAGCACCTGGCTCGTCAGCTCAAGCTGACCCGGCGAGAGACCGAGCTGCTTACCCTCTCGGTCGACGGGCTCTCTCGCAAGCAGCTTGCCGAGTCACTTGGAGTCGCCGAGAACACCGTCAAAGCTCAGATCCGCTCGCTGCTAAAGAAGAGCGGTGCGCGAAGCCTGGCAACGCTCGCGCAGAAAGTCATCAAGGGCGCGACCCGCGACACGGTGCCGCCCGAAGCGCCTGCGAGCGAAGCACCCGCGAGCGTCGTCGACTGAGCGTCAGCGGCTCAGGAGGGCCTCTACCAGGGCGAGGTCTTGGATGACCTCGGCGCGGCTGCCCTCGGGCGCGCGCGCGGCCCGGCCCCCGACGAGGAGCTTCACACGTTCTGGGATCGCGAGCTCGATCGCGGCGACCTCTCTTTCAGCCGCGTCAGCCGACAGGTTGGTGATCGAAACCATCAACAAGTCCGCGTTCGTATCGGCTGCCGCGTACGCGATCTCCTCGGCGGGGAGATCCGGGCCGAGGTAGAGCACGCTCCAGCCGTGCATTGCTGCAAGCATCGCGACCATGAGGGCGCCGAGCTCGTGATCTTCTTTCGCGGGAGTTGCGACGACAGCGCGTCGCGTTGCGTTGCTCGCGGGGTAGAGTCGCATCAGCGAGAAGAGGAGTCCGCGCATGACGCTCGAGCATGCGTGTTCGTGCGCAATGCGAAGCTCGCCCCTTACCCAGCGATCGCCGATCTCGGTCAAGATTGGAGCGATCACCGTCCTGAGGAACTCGCCCGGTTCGGTGCTCAGGGCGGCGCGCGAGAGCATCTGTTCGGCGTCCTGCACACGAAGCTCTTCGACTGCGGTCATCACGCGTGCGCGCAGATCGGGCAGGTGATGGAGCGCTGCATGGCTCGAAGGAGTAGGGAACGATGCGGCCATGCGACGGAGGTCGACCTCAGGGAGCGTCGCGATGCCGCCGATCGAGTGGCCGCTTCCAACGAGCTGGTGGAGCAGGCGAAGCCGCTCGACGTCGGCGTCGGTGTAGAGGCGGCCGCCGGCTTCGGTGCGTTTCGGCAGGACGGCCGCGTAGCGCTTTTCCCACATCCGGAGCGTGTGGGTGGAGAGCCCGGTCATCTTCGAGACCATCCCCACCCTGTATTTTGCATCGTCGGCCATCGGAATCCTCGGGAGCAGCCGGCGATCTTCCCCGTCGGGCAGCTGTCTAAGGATTGTCTATACCCTGGGATTTGCGTGTTCAAGTCTTCTCCAGAGAAAAAAGGCGCTTTGAATCGCTTGACGTGGCGAAATGCGTCGGTAGAAAGCTCGACAAGACCTAGACATAACTTAGACAGGTCAGAGGAGAAAATCATGAATAGCAAGTCATTATTCATCAGTCTCGTTGCAGCGCTCTCCCTTGGATTGGTCGGCTGCGGTGATGACGGCAACAACTCTGGAGGCTCCGGAGGAACGGCTGGGGCTGGCGGGAGCGGGGGAATGAACACCGACACTGCCATGATCCGCGTCGCGCATCTTGCTCCCGAGATCCCGAGTGCGGAGAATACCGGCGTCGACATCCTCGTCAACGGAGAGCCCTCGGGCATCGAGGATCTCCAGTTCGGCAACAGCACCGCTTACGTCGAGCTCCCCGCGGGCGACTACACCTTCGGCATCGCCGCTACGGGGTCGACCGACTCCGTTCTCGACGTGCCCGCCACGCTCCCGGCTGGCGGGATCTTCACCGTCGTCGCCTACCGTGACGCGTCCGCAGACGTCCCAGTCAACGTACTTCTGTTCGACGAGAGCGCCGACGGTCTCATGTCGGGTAGCGGCCGCGTTCTCGTTGGACACGGCGCAGACGACAGCCTTCTCGACCCCGTGACGGTCGTGGCGGCCGACACTGATACGCCGATCGTCCCGGACTTCGCGTTTGGAACTACAGCAGGACCGCTCGACCTCGAAGCGGGCGCGGTGAACATCGGCTTCGACATCACCGGAGACAACGTATCAGACACGCCGCCGCTCGAGGCGCCTATTACGGCCGACGTTGTCACAACCCTCATTGCCGTCGACACCGACACCGAGGACGAGTCGCTGGCACCGGCTGTCTACGCTCTCTTGCCGGACAGCTCGGGTCCGATCGCCACCCTGGGTGCGCCCCCTGCGGCCGCCAGAGTTCGTGTCGCTCATCTTGCTCCGGAGGTTCCGAGCGCTGGGTCGACTGCTGTTGCGATTCTAGTGAACGGAGCAGCCTCCGGGATCGACGGGCTGGAGTTCGGCAATGTGACCGACTACGTCGAGCTTCCGGCCGGCGAGTATGACTTCGGCATTGCCGCTGGCGGAACCACCGAATCGGTCTTCGATGTCGAAGACGTGACCCTCGCCGCCGGCGGAACCTACACCGTCGTCGCGTACCGTGACGGCGCAGAAACGGTCCCCGTTGGCGTCCTGCTCTTCGACGAGAGCGCCGAAGGCTTGGCGTCCGGTGAAGGTCGTGTCCTCGTGGGTCATGGCGCAGACGCTGCCGCGGTGAACCCGGTCGACATTGTGACAGACGCTGACGCAGTCGTGGTCGACGAGCTTGCCTTCGCGACCGTTGCAGGCCCGCTCGATCTCGCGGCTGGCAACGTGAACATCGGCTTCGATGTTGACACCGAAGCTGCCGGCGGCGGGACCGATGCCAATGACGAGCTCGATGTTGGGCCGCTTCAGGCCCCCGTCACGGCCGACATCGTGACTCTGCTGGTCGCGGTCGACACCGACGCAGGTGCGGCTCTCGCGCCCGCAGTCTATGCGCTTCTTCCCACCACCAGCGGCAGTATCCCGACACTCTCCTCTCCCTAGTCGCAAGCCGAGAGCTGTTTCTGAAGAAGTAAGCGCGGGGCCGCTCCTCATCGAGGGGCGGCCCTTTTCTTATGCCCGGTTGACGTTTCGTATCCTGTCCGAGTACCACCGCCGGAACGTGGACGCGCCTCGACGAACGAAGCTCAATGGCCGGCGGCTCCTCGCTGTCTTGCTGCTGTTCGGTGGATGCACCGGCGAGTCGCCGCCCGTCGAGCAGCCCGAGCCACCCGAGCGTGCTCCGAAGGAAGCGCCGGACCCCTACCAAAATTCGGCTTCTCGCTTCGGCTCGGTCCCTCTGCACGCGGGCTTCAGTCCGGATCCGAGATTCGTCAGCGGCACTGCGATCGGCGACGTTTCGGCCAAGTCGATTCATCGAAAGTGCAGGGGCTGGATCTCCGAGACGCCCGACTATCTCATCGAAGCCGACACCGCATTCTTTCTTCTTCACGTCATGGGCCGATCGAAATCCGACCTGCTCTTGGTCGTGCGGAAGCCGAACGGTGCAGTTCTCTGCAATGACAACCGGAATGGTACGAAGGACCCCATGGTCAGCTCCGACTTCCCGATCGGCACCACGCAAGTCTGGGTCGGCGTGAAAGAAGAAGGTGCGTCGGCGCGCTATCGGCTCGGGTTTTCCGAGGTGAAGTGGCGTTCGTCTTCGATCCCTCTACCCGACACGGACTGAGCCTAGCGCCGCCGCCAAAGCGCCAGACGCTCGCGGCCCTCGCGCCCCCGGTGGGAGCTCTCCATTTCAGTCACTTCGAGCTCTTCGAACGTGTCTGCAAGGAAGCCTCGAACCAAGGCGGTGTTGATCGGCCAAGGCGGGCCCTGGCGCCCTGAAATCGGGTCCTCGAACGGGAAGAGCAAGGTCGCGAGGAGGCCGCCGGGTTTCACCAGCCGGGCCATCGTGTCGGCCCAGGTGGCGCGCT
>JBLYYU010000302.1:0-5261 GCA_048550275.1 Polyangiales bacterium | reverse complement strand
GTTATGT
Source organism: Polyangiales bacterium (assembly GCA_048550275.1). Lineage (GTDB taxonomy): Bacteria > Myxococcota_A > Polyangia > Polyangiales > Houyiibacteriaceae > SG8-38. The sequence continues at coordinate 5,254 of JBLYYU010000302.1, read as the reverse complement.
CGACTCTCCCAAGAGCTGCGAAAGGCCGTTCATAGTTCTTATCAGCCCGAACGTCAGCCTGGGTCAGATCTCTTGAGATCTCTTGCGGGAAGTCGTGTCACCAGGCAGAGCCCTGGATGCGTCAGGGGCCGGTGACCAGCCAGTCGTATTCGCGCAAGTAAATGAGCACGCCGCTGCCGTCTTCGAGCAGGACTTCAGACGTGCCACCAAGTGTGCGACGAACGAGAAAGTTCTTGAAATCGGCATCCCTGACCAATTGAAAGAGATTCCCTTCACCATCGAGCTTCCCATGGCGGACGAGCGCTCCGTTGGTTGTTATCTGGGAAAGCCCATCGGGCAACGGCGGGAACTCTCCGTCCAACGTCCCCACGCCGGAGTTGGCGTCGATCGTCCACCGCTCGTCCTCGATGGCCATCCAGAACGAGTCAGGCCCTGCCACTCGAGCCGTGAATCCCCTACTAATGGTGGGGAAGTCTCCGGTGAGCGGCACGCTCGACCCATCACTGATGTCGAAGATCTCTATGCTTGTAAGCAGTTTGTTATCGTACCCGAGGCTCATCACGGGGCCGTTGTGTCCTTGGAGAAACTCGAGAAGCTGGTCTGAGCCGTCGTACCATTGGAAGGCACCGTCAAGACGACCGCAGTTCTTCAGGATCTCGCCTGTAATCCCAACGACGATGCGATAGAGGTTGAAGCAGGGCGTGCTGATGACCGGGTCATTCTTTATTGCGTCCTCGTCGGCGCCGTTGTTGGGGTAAGACTCATAATCCATATCGGCGGTCCATGCGCAATCGTCGCAGACGAACCGTCGCAAGGTGTCTGGACCGCTGGCGTGCTGCTGGCTGTACAGCAGGTCACCTTCGGGCGAAAGCATTCCCCCTCGCCGATTGAAGCGCGAGAACGCCGTGGCCGCAATGTTGGGTGTCTCCCAAAACCCGAGCGCAGGGTAATTGGCTTCAGTCACGAAGCCCCAGACGTACACGTCGTCTGCTTTGAACGACCAGGGTCCCGGGGTGCCAGCCGAACCACCATCCCCGGCTTGACCTCCGCCACCGGTAGGATCTGGCGTGAGGCCGGAGCCCCCTCCGCTGCCTACCCCTGGGCCGGAGGCCGAGTAGTGCGGAACAGTGGAGTCGTCGCACGCGACCACCGTCAACGCCGCGAAAACTCCGACGCAGGCTACGTATCTAGATTTGCCGGTTCGCTTTTGTCCGCGCATGTCTACGACCACCCCTTCGCAACGCTGAGAATCCCGTTGATCATGATGCCAGTTCAGCGTGGGGGGTCGCAAAGATCCGACCGCCGCGGAACAACCCAACGACCCTGCCCAAACGGAACGGAGTTCGTTTTTGAATTTAGATGAAGATCAGACGTTGCGGAGAGGGGCTTTGTTTCGGCTATGTTCCGCGACGTCTGATCTTCATCTTAATTCATCCAAGCTAGTTGGAGCGGGAGGTAGAGTCACCTGATGGTGAAGGTGTTTCTGACGTTAGCTGTTTTCTCCGTCGCTGCGGTCCACGGTTGCGGTGAGTCCACTCGAGGAAGCCGATCTCCTGACCAACCGTTCAACCCGACGAGCTTCTGTGACGAGGTGGATGACTGTACCGACGGTTGCGACTGCTCCGGCTCCTCATTCTGTTGCGACGCGGCCGATTGTGGCGGTCGAGGGCGCTGCGTGTCGCTTCTCAAGACGGGCGACTCGTGCGCGGGCCACGACCAATGCGCCAGCGGGAGTTGCCTCCACGACCGGTTCGGCGAAAAGACGCTCTGTCATGCGCGTCCAGGAGATCCTTGCGATGCGGACACCTGTGGGTTCTGCCAGGACTACGATGACGATGGACGAGGCACTTGCCCATATTCTTGCGGTTCGGATGAGGAATGCTCAGACGCACTCGATCGGACGGATGTAGGATGTTACGAGTCCGACATCTTTCCGCGCGAGTCGTTTTGCCGAAGGGTGTTGCCCATTGGCTGCGGCGACAGCGTGAGCTCGGTGTGTCCGGACGGATACCGATGCGGCACCTCTGCACTCAACGTCTGCCTACCGCTTCCATTCGAGGTAGGCACTCCGTGCAACGAGGCCGCAAACTGCGCGTCGGGTGCCTGTGGGAGCGACGGGGTGTGCGTGAGCGGACTTGCCGGTGAAGCGTGCCAAACCTCTAGTGATTGTCAGTCCGATCTCTGCAATCAGACCGGCCTTTGTCAAGACGGATTCGAAGGCGATCCTTGCCGGTCTGGAGAAGATTGCGCCCACAAACACCGTTGTAACGAGGCCTCGATGTGCGAGCGCATTCCTGACTGCACGGGCGAGGCTACAGCGTGCGCGGAGCTTCCCTTCGACCAGTGTGATGCTGCGACTCAGTGCAGAAGGGGCGAGGCATGTCGGGGCGCCGTGCCAGCTTGCTGGATCCGACTGACGCGTGCCTCATGCGTACTGGGGGAAGGTTGCAGCTGGAGCGCCCGAGACTTCTGCAGCGGTGTGGCGACGAAGTGCCATAGCTACGAGACAGAAAACAGTTGTGCACGACGCGATACAAGGTGTGATTGGAGCACAGAGTGCGAAGGCACGGTGTCGTGCATCGACTTGAGCGCGAGCGATTGCGAAAAGCAACCGGGTTGTGTCGTGACTGTCTTCGAACAGAAGAACTGACCTCGCTTTCGATGAATTGCGGGCTCTCGTCTGAGGGTCCGGGATTCGATGGCTTGGCGGAGTGCCAGTTGTTGTGAAAGGCGTTTTCGGTCTCGGTTCGAAACGATGCTATCCGCGATTTCTGCTTTCGCTCGATGTCCGATTCGGGGGTAGAACGGCCCGCGGAACGAGATTGCAGGCGCAACATGGCGCAGCGCTCGTTGACCTGAGGTTGACGTGGCGATGTGAAATCGGATGACAAGGGGTGACGAACCCTGAACACGGCGAGGCGGCTAAGCTCCTGCGATCATTTGTAGACTGTTGTTTTTGTTGATGGACTAGCGGACATCGAAAAAGGGCCTCGATATCCGCGCCGGGTCGCCCCTTTTCTTTTGGGGCTCCGACGATCGGGTTGTGATTTCAGCTGGTTGCCGCAATCGCGGCACCTAGCGTTTTACGTTGACCTGACGTTCCGACGCTCACTGCCATCGGGGACAACGTGGGTTGGATCCATGAAGCCAACCCCGTTCACTCAGGCTCAGGGATGCAGAGGCCTACGCAGTCGGGATTGTCCGCCATACGGCACTCAGTACTCGGGTCGTCGACGCAGCGCGATCCCGCCGGCGCACATAGAAGGATCTCATCGCACTCGCCACTTCTTGGCATGCAATCGAGCGTATACTCGGCGTTGGCGCCGCAAGGGTAGGTCAAACACTGCTTCGGAAATTCCCCGACGCAGAACTCGCCGAAAGCACAATCCGTGTCGTTCTCGCAATCGTCCGGGAAGCAAGCATCGCCGCAGACGCATTCCCCCGGACAGTCTCGGTCGCCATCGGCGGGATTGCAATCGTCAGACCGGTCCAGGCAATCATAGTTGGTCGGGCACAGCCCGTGGTTCGAGTCCGTGCACGACAGGGAGGCGCATAGGCGCGGTTCGAGAAACGAGTCGCAAATCTCCTCGTCCGCGCAGTCGGCGTCCCTCTCGCACTCAATCGGTTGGGGCTCGGTCCCCGCGTCCGCGCCGCCCGAGGATTTCGAGCCGCTCCCACACGACGCGAGCAGCGTAGCCAGTACAATCAGTCTCAAGTGAAGCATGCGGCCACGATACGCGGGAGCCTGGTCCACCACAAGACCAGCAACCGCGCCTCGTAGCCCATGGTGCTCATCGCAAACGCCCAATTGCGCGGTACCAGCTCGTTATGTCGCGTGGGGCGTGAACCGGAAAGGGCGTTTGTAGTTACTATGCTCTCCTACCGTCACCGTCCTTCTCTGCATTCAATCGCCATGACAGCTCGGCGACGACGACCGACTACCCGACCGTGGTTGGCGGTTCCGTGCCGGACGCCAACCCGGGTGAGGTTGCTCGACGCGCGTCCGCTAGTTAGTCGGGTCGCCGGAGCCCAGGTTTGCGACGAGCTCGACCAAGCCCAGGCCGATGACAACCGCGGCCAGGATCCAAAGAACGATTGTTCCTTCCGTCGAAAGCGAAAGATCACCGAAGACGAGGTAACCAACGAGGGCACCACCGCCGCAGAGGTTGATGGCAATAGCCCCTCCAGGGCCCAGACCCACCAACGATGAGCTGGGTTCTCGCCAGAACTCGATGGCCAAAGCGACCCCGATTCCCAGGATCACAGCCCCGAGGATCCGGACGTAGAAGGCGCTGCTCGGCAGAGGCAAACCCAGCCACTCTGCGACGCTCGGGGGAAAGATCAGCAGCAGCAACCCCAGCAGAACGTTTACGACCGAGTCAACCGCGATGAGGATAGAGCGCATGTGCCTCTCATATCACTCATAGTTAGAGCGTCACGACGACGCGCCCGGGACCTTTGCGCCCTTCGATGTGCTCGTGGGCCGCTGCGATTTCATCGAGAGCGAAGCGCGCGCCGACCGGTAGACCGAGCGGCCCCGCTCGTACGGCAGCGGTCAACTCTGCGGCGGCTGCCTGTTTCGATTCGAGCGGGAAATCGTCGCTGCCCAAGAAGTACACACGCACGTTCTTGAACACGAGCAACCAAAAAGGGATTGTCGCCTCGGGCGCGTTGCTCGCGTAGGACGCGATCGAGCCGCCGAGCTTGAGCATCTTCTCGTCGTTTGCGATGTTGGCGGCGAACGCCACCTCCACGATGTGGTCGACTCCCTCAGGCGCGAGGGCGTGGACTCGCTCGACTATGTCTTCGCCCGAACGCACCACGTGGTGTGCGCCCGCTTCTTTCGCGGCTTCCATCTGCGCGTCGCTTTGCACCGTCGCGATGACGTTCGCGCCACCGCGCCTTGCGAGCCGGACCGCGCAGCTGCCCACCGCACCTGCGCCGCCCTGAACCAGAACCCTCCGACCGTCGACAGGGCCCCCGACGTGGACCGCGCGGTGCGCCGTGATTCCCGGAATCCCGAGGAGCGCACCTTGCTCGAAGCTCGCTTCGCTCGGGAGCTCGGACACCAGCGCCACGGGGACTACGGAGAGCTCGGCCGCCGTTCCGAACGGTCGATAGCTTTGAGCGCCGAAACACCAGACCCGCTTGCCGACCCAACTGGCGTCGACTCCGTCGCCCACCTGATCGATCGTCCCGGCACCATCGCTGTGTGGGATCACACGGGGGTAGGGCATCCCCACGCAGCCCGAGG
>JBLYYU010000301.1:0-8706 GCA_048550275.1 Polyangiales bacterium | reverse complement strand
GCATCTACGGGACGGCGTTTGCGTCACCGAAGGCCTTGCGCGCGCACTTGAAGCAGCTCGAAGAAGCCAAGAAGCGCGACCATCGCAAGCTCGGCAAGGAGCTCAAGCTGTTTGCGTTTCATCCGCAGGCGCCGGCGTCGCCGTTCTTCCTGCCGCGGGGTTCCACGATTTACAACATCCTCGAAGACTACGTGCGCTCGCTCTACGGGCGCTACGGGTACGAAGAGGTGATTACGCCGCAGATTTTCGACAACGAGCTTTTCCACACTTCCGGGCATTTGCCGTCGTACGCAGAGAATATGTACATGGCGGCGACGTCTGAGAACCTCGAGAAGTTGCAGAAGACCATTGAAGAGAAGCCGCCGCAGAGCGCCGAAGACTGGAACAAAGCGTTCGACGAGTCGTTGCGTTTCGGGGTGAAGCCGATGAACTGCCCGAGTCATTGCCTGATGTACGGCATGACGAAGCGGAGTTACCGGGACTTGCCGATGCGCATGGCGGACTTCGGTCGACTGCATCGTTTCGAGCGGAGCGGCGTGGTGCAGGGGCTCACGCGGGTCCGGACGTTTGCGCAGGACGACGCGCACATTTTCTGCACGCTCGACCAGGTGCAGGATGAAATCAAGAGTTTCCTCGACTTGGTGTACGAAGCGTACCGGGACTTCGGGTTCACCGACGTCCGCATCGTGATTGCCACTCGGCCGGAGAAGCGGCTCGGCGCCGACGAGGTTTGGGACCAGTCGGAGGAGGCGCTCGAGGAGGCGGTCAAAGCCAAGGCGCTGCCGTACGAAATCGCGGAAGGCGAGGGCGCGTTCTACGGGCCCAAAATCGAGTTCCATTTGAAGGACGCGATTGGCCGTCCCTGGCAGCTCGGCACCATTCAAGCGGACTTCAACCTGCCCGAGCGTTTCGACCTGACGTATGTCGGGGAGGACAACACGACTCATCGGCCGGTGATGCTCCACCGCGCAATTTTGGGGTCCATCGAGAGGTTTTTCGGGGTGCTCACCGAGCACGTGGGCGGGTCGTTCCCGGTTTGGCTCGCCCCCGAGCAGATCGCCTTATTGACGGTGAGTGAGAAGTTCAACGAGTATGCACAGGACGTGCAGCAAAAGCTCGAGGAACGAGGCTTCCGGGTCACCACCGATTTGAGCAGCGACAAGCTGGGCGCAAAGATTCGCCAAGCGCGCCTGATGCGGATTCCGTATCTTGGCGTGATTGGTCAGAAGGAAGTCGAAGGGCAGGGTTTGGCCGTCCGTTCGCGAGACGAGAACAAGGACCTCGGGTTCATCCCGTTGAACGAGGTTTTCGAGCGTCTCGAACGGGAGAACCAACCACCTTCAAAATTGGAATCAACAAGAGGAGAACGTCATCGCTAGACCGCGCTTTGGACCGCGGGATCGTCCGCGCAATTTTGGACCGCGCGTCAACGACCGCATTCGCGTCCCCGAGATCCGTGTAATCGGAGCTGATGGGGGCATGCTGGGTGTCATGAACACCGACGAAGCCCGTCGGATGGCTCGGAGTCTCGACCTCGATTTGGTCGAGGTGAACCCGAAGGCCATGCCACCCGTGTGCAAGATCATGGACTTCGGCCGCTTCAAATACGAAGAGAAGAAGAAGCAGGCCGAGACCCGCAAGCGGCAGACTCAGATCGCGCTCAAAGAGATCAAGCTACGCCCGAAAACCGACGACCACGACCTCGAGTTCAAGACGAAGCACGTGCGCCGGTTCCTCGAAGAGGGCAACAAGGTGAAAATCACCGTTCGCTTCCGCGGCCGAGAAATCACCCACCCCGAGACCGCGCAGCGCCAAATCGACGCGATTGTGGAAGCCGTCGACGACTTGGGGACCGTGGAAACCTCCGCGCGCCTCGAGGGCCGCACCATGACCGCGATCCTCGCCCCCAGAGTCAAAGTTCAGCCAGCCAAATAGGGGCCGGCTTTCGTATTCCTTTGATGACTCGGTGGCTCCTGGCTGCGACGATGGCGCCGTTCCTGTTTGCGGCCGCCGCCTTCGCCGCTGGTGATTTCATGCTCGACGACCAATTCGAACGCACGCACCGGCATGACGACGTGTTCAAGGACGCGCCCGCGCTCATCATCGCCGGCGCTCAGCGCAAGACGCCCGACGCGATGCAAGCCTGGGACCGGGCGCTGCGAGCCCGCTTGCCCGAAGGCACGCGGGTTTTCGGACTGAGCAATCTCAAGAAGCTTCCGTTCTTCGTTCCGAAAGGTGGAGTGCGAAAGAACCTCCGCGAGATGCTCCCGAAGACGCCAGTGCTCTTGGACTGGAAGGGCAGGGTGTACCCGGACTTCGGTTTTCCGGATGGGGCGGTGGTGTCGGTGGGGGTGTTCGGGGCGAAGGGCGAGCGGCTTGGAATGGTTCGCGGAGAGCTGAGCGAGGCGCGTCTCGAAGAAGTGCTGGCGCTGGTTCCGGACTGACAGCGCTGGTCCGCCCCCAGACTCGTTGCCAAAGCGCCCAGTCCCACACCCCTCAACCCCCCGAAACCACAACGTTCCCACCCCCTCGGCGCGTCCCCTTGACTGCCCCCCCTGTCGCGCTAGACAGCGTGCTCTCCGCTCCCGGCCGCGGGTGCCGCTGGTTTGGGAGCTTCAAGCGAGGACAGTCAAATGCCTAAGATGAAAACAAAGCGTGCTGCCGCCAAGCGGTTCAAAGCCACGGGTGGAGGGCGGATTCGTCGTTCCACGGCGGGCAAGCAGCACTTGATGCGCGGCAAGCCGGCGAATCGAATGCGGAAGCTCAAGAAGAATTCCATGGTCGATCCCAGCGATGAAGCACGCATCCGGCGTTTGCTTCCTTACGAGCTCTAAGACTTCTAAGGAGAACGCCCATGCCCAGAGTCAAACGAGGCTTCAAAGCCCGACGTCGCCGCAATCGTGTGCTCAAGCACGCCAAGGGTTACTACGGCGCACGCCGCAAGGCCTTTCACGTCGCCATCGAGCAGGTTCACAACGCTTGGCAGGATGCCTACAAGCATCGCCGCACCAAGAAGCGCGAGTTCCGCCGCCTTTGGATCGCCCGCATCAACGCCGCGGCGCGGACCAATGGCATCAACTACAGCCAGTTCATCTCCGGCCTCAAGCGCAACGACATCGCGCTCGACCGCAAGGTGCTCGCTGAAATTGCAGTCGCCGATCCGGGTGGCTTCAAAGCTGTCGTCGACGCCATCAACTAAAACAGTCGGGACGCGCCATGGCAGAGCCTGATGCGGTTCAGACGTTCGAGAACGGGCTCGCTGAAATCCGTGGCGCCTTTGCCGATGCTCTGCGCGCAGCGGGCGACGAGCCCGAGCTCCGTCTGATCAACGGGCGCTACGTCGGTCCGCAAGGTCAGCTCACCAAGCTGCTCAAGCTCATGCCGAAGCTTCCTGGCGAGCTTCGGCGCGAGCTCGGCCAGGCGGCCAACGCACTCAAACAGGAAATCCAAGGCGTCTTCGACGAGGCCCTGCAGACCATTCACCGCGGCGCCCGCGATGCCGAGCTTACCGGCCCGGCGCTCGACGTGACCTTGCCCGGCCGCTGGCAGATGCCCGGCCGACTCCATCCCATCACCCGCGTCCGCAACGAAGTCCTCGAAATCTTCGTTTCGCTCGGTTTCGACATCGCCGACGGCCCCGAGGTCGAGCTCTACGAAAACTGCTTCGACAAGCTCGGTTTCCCCCCGGACCACCCGGCGACCGACGAGCACGACACCTTCTTCATCCAAGGCAACAGCTCTTCCGATTCCGAAGCGGTCCTCCTCCGAACGCAGACCTCCACCATCCAAGTCCGCGAGATGCTGAAGCGCGAGCCCCCGCTCGCCATCGTGTCCCCCGGCGCCGTCTACCGGCGCGACGACGACGCCACCCACTCGCCGATGTTCTTCCAACTCGAGGGCTTCCTCGTCGACCAAGACGTCACCTTCGCCGAGCTCAAGGGCGTGCTCACCCTCTTCCTCCGCCGTCTCTTCGACGAGCACATCGCCGTTCGCTTCCGTGCGAGCTACTTCCCGTTCGTCGAGCCCGGCGGTGAGGTCGACATGAGCTGCGTGTTCTGCAGGGCATGGGAAGGCGACCGCGCGCGCACCGCTGAGTGCCGCGTCTGCAAGGGCACCGGCTGGATGGAGATCCTTGGCTGCGGAATGATTCACCCGGTCGTCTTCGAGAACGTCGGATACGATCCGGAGAAGTACACCGGCTTTGCGTTTGGCATGGGTCTAGACCGCATCGCCATGCTCAAGTACGGCATCCCCAACATCAAGCTCCTCTACGAGAACGACGTTCGGTTCTTGTCGCAATTCTAGGAAGACGGATGCTGGTTTCATTTCGCTGGTTGCAAGAGCTCTGTCCCGTCGACGCGGATGTCGCCGAGATCGCGCACCGCATCTCGCTCGCAGGGCTCGAAGTCGAGGCCATGGAAGAGAAGGGGAAGAACCTCTCCGGCGTCGTCATCGCCGAGGTTCGCGCGAAGAGCCCACACCCAAAAAAGGACAAGCTCACGCTCGTCACCGTCTTCGATGGTGAGAACGAGCTAGTCGTCGTCTGCGGCGCTCCCAACGTTCCCGAGCCCGGAGGCCACGTGCTCTTCGCGCGCCCCGGCGCCACCTTGCCCAACGGGATGGAAATCGCCCCCCGCAAGGTCGCCGGCGTCGAGTCGCACGGCATGATTTGCAGTGAGGAAGAGCTCGAAATCGGCACCGACGCCGACGGAATCTTCGTCGTCGACCCGGCGAACGACGCGCTCCCCGGCAGCAACGCGGCCGACGCGCTCGACCTCCACGACGTCATCCTCGACATCGGCCTCACCCCAAACCGTCCGGATTGCTTCGGTCACGTCGGAATCGCCCGCGAAATCGGGGTTCTCTTCGGCGCTGACTTCAAGCTGCGCAAGTCGGCGGGGCCGAGCCGCACCTTCGCGGCGGGCACCGCGTTTCAGTCGGGCGAGCCCACCAGCCGGCTCAGCTCGCTCTGGGACAACGAGAGCGAAACCGTCCCCACACCCGAGCTGCCCTCGGTGTCGATTGAAATAGCCGACCCGGATCGCTGCCCTCGATACGGCGCCGCGCTCGTCTCGGGCGTCGAAGTCGGTCCCTCGCCGTTCTGGCTCCGCTACCGCCTCCACAACCTCGGCCTCCGCTCCCTGTCGAACATCGTCGACGCCACGAACCTGATCTTGCTCGAGTGGGGTCATCCGATTCACGGCTTCGACCTCGCGACCCTCGGCGGCGCCAAAGTCGTCGTGCGGCGCGCGACCGAGGGCGAAAAAATGGCCACCCTCGATGAAGTCGAGCGCACCTTCACGAGCGACGACCTTCTGATTTGCGACGGTAACGGCCCGGTCGCCGTCGCTGGCGTCATGGGCGGGGCTGACACCGAAATCCGCGACGACACCCGTAACGTTCTCATCGAGTGCGCGTACTTCGACCCGCGTTCGATCCGGCGAACCTCCCGGCGTCTTGGTCTGCACACTGACGCGAGCCACCGCTTCGAACGCGGTGTCGATCCGGAAGCCGTGCCCAAAGTGCTCGCGAGCGCCGCGTCCCTCATCGCCGAGCTCGGCGGCGGCGTCGCGGCGACCACGGCCATCGACCGCGTCGCGAAGCCCTACGAGGCGAAGACGATTCACTTCCGGCCCGCCCGAGCCGCGCAACTCCTCGGCACGCCCGTCGACAAAGACGAGAGCGTCCGCATCTTCGAGTCCCTCGGCTGCAGCATCACCGAGCAGTCGGAAAGCGCGGTGACGGCCGTGGCGCCAAGCTGGCGACCCGACCTCGGCCGGGAAGTCGACCTCATTGAGGAGGTCGCGCGCGTGCGCGGCTACGAGCACATCCCGACCGCCGTTCCACGTGTTCACCCGTCGGAGTCGGGGACCGCTGGCTTGCTCAAATTCGTCGACCGCCTCCGCCTGGCGGCGGTTCGCTCCGGCCTCTACGAAGCCGTAAATTACGGCTTTTTGTCGGTGGAAGACCTGCGCAAAGCCCGCGTCTCCACCGAGGCCGTTCCGCTCGCCAACCCACTCTCCGAAGAGCGCGCGGTCATGCGCACGTCCCTGTTGCCCGGCCTCAGCGAAGCCGCGACCCGCGCGCAGCGCCACGGCGCATCCGAAGTGCGCCTCTTCGAGCTCGCCCGCACCTTTCACCCGAGCGACGAAGTGCTCCCGCGGGAAGATACCGTGCTCGCGATCTGCCTAGCCGGTCAGCGCGCGGGTTGGATCGGCGGCGATAAGTCCTTCGACCTCTACGACGGCAAGGGCGCAGTCCAAGCCATCGTCGACGGCGTCTTCGGCCAGGCTCCGGGCCTCGTCGCGGGCGAGGTGCCGAGCTTCATGCACCCAAAGCGCTCCGCTGTCATCACCTTGGCATCCCGCCCGATCGGTTTCGTCGGCGAAATCCATCCCGGCGTCGGCGACGACCTCGGCCTCATCGGACGCGTCATCTACGGCGAGCTCGATGTCCCGAGCCTCTACGCCCTCTCGGAAGAGCTCGGTCCCACCCAGGCGAGGGGCCTTCCGAAGTTCCCCGCCGTCGCGCGCGACATCGCCATGTTGGTCCGGGAAGACTTCAGCGCCGGCGAGATCGCCGATGCCATGCGGGAAGCTTCGAAGGGTCTCGCCGAGTCGGTGACGCTCTTCGACCTCTACCGGGGCGACCAGATCCCCGACGGCCATCGAAGCCTTGCCTTCCGCGTCACCTACCGCGATCCGGACGCGACCCTGACCGACAAACGGGTAGACAAAGTCCACGCGTCGCTCGCCAAGCTCGCAAGCGATCGCTTCGAAGCGACCATCCGCTGAGAGATATCTCACTATGTGAGACAATACGCACCTTTCTAGTTCCGCGGGCGGGCCAACCCCTTGAGATTCAACCCGATTTGTGGTTCTCTCCGCCATACCGGGCCTCTGGAGGAATTGACCGAATGACGAAAGCGGAAATCATCGATGCCGTCTACGAGAAGGTAGGGGGCTTCTCGAAGAAAGAGGCGGCCGAGGTCGTCGAGGCTGTGTTTGACACGATGAAAGACGTGTTGGCCGAAGGTGACAAAATTAAAATCTCGGGCTTTGGCAATTTCGTGGTGCGCGCGAAGAAAGAGCGCATCGGCCGAAACCCGCAGACGGGCTCCCCCATTCCGATCAGCGCGCGCCGCGTGTTGACGTTCAAGCCCAGCCAGGTGCTAAAAACAGTGCTCAACCCGCATCGCAGCGACGAAGACGGCGCGGGTTCGCAAGAAGGTTTCTGAGCTGAATCATGACACGGCGTACCCAACTGCCCGACAAGCTGTTCTTCAAGATTGGCGAAGTCGCAGACATCGTCGGTGTGAAGCCGCACGCACTGCGCTACTGGGAAACCGAGTTTCCCGCGCTACGTCCTAAAAAGACGCGCGGCGCACATCGCCAGTACAGTCGCAAAGACGTCGAGCTCGCGATGCTCATTCGTCAGCTCCTGCACGACGAGGGCTACACGATCCCCGGCGCGCGAAAGCGCATCAAAGATCTCGGCCGCCATCAGCGCAGCAGCCCTCCCGAACCGCGAGCGCAACGTGAGGTCGCACTTCGCGCAGAGCTCCTCGGTCTTCGCCAGCAGCTCACCGATCTGCTCGATGACCTTTCCGTCGCCAAGAGCGAGCCCGCCGAAACCGAGCCGGTTCAAGTGACCGTCCACCAAGTGGTCCCGGTCAACGCCAACCGCAGCTCCGACGCCTGAGCTTTTCCACCGAACGCGCAACCCGCCCCTTTGCCCATATTTGGTGGCGTTTCGTGCAATTTTCGGCCGGCAATTGGTTTGCGTTCCAGCCGCCCTGGGTTAGAGTCGGCGTCCTCTCATCGAGAGGTTGGACGGGGCGTAGCGCAGCTTGGTAGCGCACCTTACTGGGGGTGAGGGGGTCGCTGGTTCAAATCCAGTCGCCCCGACCAATGGAGGACCGGAAGGCGAAAGCCCGCCGGCCCTCCCTCAATTGTGCGGCTCGCCCGCGAGTGCCCCGGCGCAATCCCTTTGCCCTGCGAGAGCTTCCGCGATAGGTGGTTGAGCGCATGTCGGACCGACCGCTCCTCTTGGTTTCCAACGACGACGGGGTCGACGCTCCCGGCATCGTCGCCCTGCGCACCGCACTCGCGAGTTTCGCAGACGTCTACACCGTAGCGCCGCAAACCGAGCAGAGCGCAAAGAGCCACTCGATTACGCTCCACCATCCGCTTCGCTTCAACGAAGTCGGCGAACGCATCTGGGCGGTCGACGGCACCCCGGCTGATTGCGTGTACGTCGCCTTCTTCTTGAAAGACCTTCTGCCGCGCCGGCCGGACATGGTCGTGTCGGGCATCAACCATGGCCCGAACCTCGGCAACGATGTTCACTACTCGGGCACCGTGGCCGCCGCACGCGAAGGGGCCCTTCGTGGCGTGCGTTCAATCGCGCTTTCGAATTCCTCGTCCGACATGGAAGGCGCAGCCCAGTACGCGAAGCGCTTCTGCAAACAGCTTCTCGAAACCAAGACCCCGCCCGGCCAGGCGGTTCTCCTGAACGTGAACTTCCCCTCGAAGCCACCCAAGGGGGCCCGCGCGACCCGGCTCGGCTTCCGCCTCTACTCCGACGACGTCGAGGTCCGCGACGATCCACGCGGCCGCGACTATCTGTGGATCGGCGGCCCGGGCGGCGCTACGAGCGAACCCGTCGAAGGCGCCGACACCGAAGCGCTCGACGACGGCTACATTT
>JBLYYU010000300.1:0-11787 GCA_048550275.1 Polyangiales bacterium | reverse complement strand
AAGGTCGAGCCGGTTTGCAGCCAGGTCGACGGGTCGAGCTGGTCGTCCGGATCCGGCGCGACGTTCACATTCTCGAATTGGTCGGGCCACATGTAGGCTCGGAACTCGGTGAAGAACGTCAGGTATCGCGTCAGGAAGATTCGGAGTCCGGCACCTACGTTGAATGCGACGTTCGTCTGCCAGTTGAAGCTGCGGTTCTGGGAGTCGAAGACCGGAATCGGCTGGCTACGCATGAACCCTACGCCGCCGATCAAGTACGCGTCCCATTGGAATATCTTCTTACGGACCTTGAATTTTCCGTAGAACGGAACGTAGGTGAAGTTTGCCCAGAGCCCGAATTGCCAATCGTTAATCGGTACGCCGAGCCGGAATTGATTCTGAAGCCGGGGTGGAAAGCTCGTGCCTCTTTCGAGGGGGTTCGTTCCCCAGTCGTACCAGATGAAATTCAACCCGACCGCGAGGACGTTGGTGAACCAATAGTTGAGCGCGAAGCCCAAGCCATAGTGCTTGAGGTAAGGGTCGTTCAGAGTGAACGCCACTGAAGGCGCTAGCTCCAGGCGCTTCAGGCGAAGCGCGTAGATCTGCTGCACCGCGTAGATCTCTTCAGCGATCTCCTCACGCTGAGGAGCGGCTTCCACCGGCCCGTCGTCCGTGTCTTTGCCGGCCGCGAGCTCCTCGATGAGATCGCCTTGGCTCTCCGGCTCCTCGGCCTGCTGGGTCTTCTCCTCGTCGATCTCGTCGAGGGAGAACTCCATCTGGGCCTGGACCGCCGTCGGAAACGCCGTCAGAAGCGCCGCCATCAATAGCGCAATCCCCCCAAATTCTCGCATCGACGCTTGGCCTTCCCCCCCGAGTCCCTCGGCCCCCACCTCGGCAACTCGCTGAAATCACGTAACATCTGTCCGTTTTCAACCGGACGACAAGACTATATCATGCTGAATATCGCACTACCAAATCCGGTCCCGAATTTCGACGGATTTCTGCGTGGTCATGCCGACTTAGCCGGCTCCGAGCGATTCCGCGGCCGGCTCGAGAGACTCCGGTGACTCAAAAAGTGCGGTCACGAACGCTTCTGCGTCGAACGGTTTGAGATCTTCCACTTTTTCGCCCACTCCGATGAACTCGATCGGCACGCCGTGCTGATCGACGATCCCCAGGATCACGCCACCTTTCGCGGTGCCATCGAGTTTCGTGAGCACGATGCCGCTGAGGGGGAGGGCGTCTTTGAAGATCTGCGCCTGTTGAATCGCGTTCTGGCCGGTGGTGGCGTCTAGAACCAATAGGACATGGTCCGCGGGACGGCCGAGCGCTTTCTCCACGGTTCGCCCGAGCTTCTTGAGCTCGTCCATCAGCGGCACCTTGGTATGCAGACGGCCGGCCGTATCCGCGATCACGAGGTCCGTGCCGTTGTCCTTGGCGCGTTGAATCGCATCGAAGATCACCGAACCCGGATCGGCGCGGTCCTTGCCCTTGACCACTTCACAGCCGACCCGCCGGCCCCAGACTTCGAGCTGAGTGACCGCCGCTGCGCGGAAGGTGTCTCCGGCCGCTAGAAGCAAACTTTTGCCTTCCCGATTGAAACGGCTGGCGAGCTTGCCGATCGTAGTGGTCTTCCCCACTCCGTTGACGCCGACCACGAGTACGACAGTCGGGCTTGAGTCGACGGCGAGGCCTCGGCCGCTCGATTCGAGAATGCTTCTCGCTTCTTCGCGGATCGCCTCCCACGCGTCATCGCCAGTGGAAAGCTGGCCGTTCTCGAGTTGGCTGCGCAGAGCCTCGAGGACGCGCTCAGTCGTGTGCACGCCCACGTCGGCAGTGATCAAGACCTCTTCCACCTCGTCGAGAATGGAGGTGTCGAGCTCGCGTCCTCGGCGAAATACGCCTGCTAGACGGGAGATTAGATTGCCGCGCGTCGATTTCAGGCCGCTCCGGAAGGCGCTGAGATCGGCCGGGGGGGCGGGCGCGACGGCTGGTTCGGGCGAGAGGGCCGGTGTCTCCGGAGCTGGCTTGGGCGGAGCCTGCGGTGGAACCGTAACCAAATCTTCGATGCGAAGCGGTTCTGTCGGCTCGGCTTCTGCGGCCGGCGCCTCGTCCAAGCGGATTCTTGGACGCTCTTCCTCGAGTACCGGCGGCTCCTCGACGGCTTCAGCTGCTTGCGCCGCTCTCTTCCGAGCGCGGACGAATCCGAGGATGGTTCCGAGCAAGATCAAGGCGACGACGGCGGCGATTGCCCCCAGCGTGACCGGATCATTCAAATCTAGATTCAGTGACTCCATTCGACCTCTACCAGCCCCCCTTGGTCGTTGGGACCGCCGCAATATACGGACGCGGGCACCGAGCAGTCAACGCGGCGACGATGACGAATCGGTTGCCGCTCCGCTCCGCCTCCGGCGATACTGAAATCGCAGGGGAAGGGCGGGAACGATTGAGGGCGCAAAATGGCGGTTGGCATCTGTGGCGCGGCATGCTCGTCGTCGCACTTCTGTTTGCGAGCACTGCGCAAGCCGACGGTCGCCAGGACTATTTGCTGCGGCTACTCCGGAACTCTCCCGCATTCCGTGTCCGCGCTCAGGCGGCTCTGTCACTCGGTCAGCTGGAGCGGAGCCGCAAATCGGTTGGCGCGCTCGAACGCGCGGTGAAGGATAAGCATCCGGCAGTTCGCGTCTCCGCGATCTCATCTCTCCGGCGTCTGGGCGCGAAGGATTCACTGCCCGTCGTCGAGCACGCGATTCGGGACCGCAACAAGGCGGTCAGACGCGCCGCGGTCGACGCTGCCGCGGCGCTCAGCGCCATCGGTGAGCGCGAACGCGGTCCCGGCCGGACTCGATACTTGCTGGCCGTCGGGATGCCGGGAGCGAAGGCAGAACGCGTATCGAGGC
Source organism: Polyangiales bacterium (assembly GCA_048550275.1). Taxonomy (GTDB): domain Bacteria; phylum Myxococcota_A; class Polyangia; order Polyangiales; family Houyiibacteriaceae; genus SG8-38. The sequence goes on along the minus strand of JBLYYU010000300.1, from coordinate 8,908 downwards.
AAATGCTCTTCGACGCGCGGATCTTCGTGTCCGAGCGCTTGGCCGAGCTCAGCGGAGTGGAGCTAGCGCCGGACGATCTGACTCCGGCCGCGGCGAAACGCGAGATCGTGCAGCGGCGCTTGGAAGGCTACTATCTCGAGAGCTCGATCGTGACGCTCGAACCGAAAGGGGCGGGTGTGCGCGCCGTCGTGTCCATAATTGTCCTGACCTATCCCGGTCGTGACATGCGCGGAATGCTGCGTGGCGCGGCGACGGCATCCGGGCGGTACAGCGCGCAGACCGCGGAGCAAGCCGTTCAGGGCGCGTTCGTCAGCGCTCTGCGCCGCCTCCCGACCTTGCTCGAAGCAACCAACGCGAGGGGAAGCCTTTGACCGGCAAGCAGTGATGGGCGTAGGAAGTGAGAAACTCGATGGGCGATAAGAGACAACGAAAGCTGCGCAACTACCTCCTCGATCGGCGCTTTCAGCTCAAGTACACGGGCATGGTCTTGCTGGTCACGGTCTCCATCGCGAGCGGGCTCGGGTACCTGGCCTACCGGTTCTCGCATCAGCAGACCGAAGCTCTGACAGCCCAAATCGCAGCCCAACCGGACCTTGCCCCGGAGACAGCGGACGACCTGGAGGCGTTCGCGCAGCAAGAGGACCGCAGGATCCGCAACGCGATCATCGTGGGTGTAGCGCTCCTGACTTTCGCGTTGGGGTTGACCGGCATCATCGTTACGCACCGAGTGGTCGGACCGACGTACCGGATGCGCCGCCTATTCGCACACGTGGCGGACGGACACCTGGAGATCACGACGGGCATCCGCAAAGGAGACGAGCTTCAAGAGCTGTTTCAATCATTCGCCGAAATGATCGAGTCGTTGCGAGACCAGCGCGGCGAGGAGATCGAGCAACTCGAAGACACTCTCGTCAAGATGGAAGCAGCCGGGGTCCAGTCGGCGCACATCACCGAGCTTCGCGCGGTATTGGCGCGAATTCGGAAGACTGTAGACTAGCGACGGGAACCGCGCGCGTAGCCCCTGGCACGGCGCCTCCTTCCTGCGGTACAGTCGCCGGGCGGAGGTGCTCATGCGCGTGCTGAAGATTGCGGCTTTGGTTCTTCTGGCTCTGCTCGTTCTCGTGTTCGGTGTCGAAGCTTTTCTACCGAAAGACTTCAGGGTCGAACGCTCGATCGAGATTGCGGCCGCCCCGGAGCTCGTCTTCGACCAAGTGAGCTCGTTGCGGAAATGGGAAGCCTGGTCGCCGTGGCTCGCCCGGGATCCTTCGATCCAAAATCGGTTCGAGGGTCCGGAGGTCGGGGTCGGCGCGAAAGTCGTATGGACCAGCGAGAAGTCCGGCGATGGCTCGCAGACGATTACCCGGAGCGAGCGGCCGACACGGATCGAGACCAAGCTCGACTTCGGCGAGATGGGCCAACCCAATGCCGATTGGACTTTCGAGCCTTCCGGAACCGGCGTGCGTGTGACCTGGGGCCTCTCCGGCACTGCTGCGGGGCCCCTGGGCGGCTACTTTGCAAAGATGATGGATAGCTGGCTGGGCGCCGACTACGAGGACGGCCTGGCTCGCTTGAAGTCGGTGGCCGAAGCGCTGCCTGCCGTCGAATAGGCACGGCGAAGGATTCAAAGCGCCATGGCGCGAGCCCGGCGGATCTAGAAGTGCCTCATGGGGAACGAGACGTTCTCGTAGTACTCGACCTGGGGCTCCTCGCCGACGGCGCCGAACACCACCGCGGCTGCGTCGATGCGTGCGCGAACTCGACCTAGCTTCTGCGAGCGCAACCAGATCGCCGTCGCGCGCCGGACCCGTGCGAGCTTCTTGCCGCCTATCGTCTCCGCCGGAAAGACTGGGCGTGGGCTGCTCCGGGAGCGCACCTCGCACACGACCAACAGCGAGCCGCGTCGCGCAATGACATCCAGCTCGAGCCGGCCGACGCGCACGTTGCGTCCGCAGATTTGAAAACCGCGTTCCTCGAGAAGTGATGCGACGAGCTCTTCGCCCCGACGCGCAAGCTCGGGTCTATTCGACGTCGAGGAGCGGATCGCGGATGCAATAGCTGCCGCGGATCCCGTCGCCCCCGGTTTCGAGGACCTCTTCACAGATGAATCCGCTCGGACAATCGCAGGTTTCGCCTCCGACTCCTGCAGGCGCGCCGCAGCGGCATGAGCAGTAGACGTTTCGCTCGACTTCGCTGCCCGGGACGCACGTCGCTTCACCCCGCGGACATTCGTCTTCTTGGAGATTGTTCGGGTCACCCATGAGTCCTCGGACGAGGCAGACGCGCGTTGCGCACTGCACCGAGTTGGTCTCGAGATAGGTCTCCGAAGCCAAAAAGCCTCCTTCCGGAACTTGCTCCGGTGAGCATGGGTCGCCAACAGCGCTGGTCGAACAGCCCGATCCGGTCAGCCAGAACAGCGAAACCCCCACAACCCCAATCAATTTAAGCAATTCTCCACGCATGTCGCCCCCTTGAGAAGCCCCCGGCCATCCACAGCATAACGGCAATGAGAGATCGGACCCAAACTTCCCTGGCCGTCAGGGGTCAGAAATGGGGAGACGGGGCTCGCAGCCACGCCTCGCCCTGAATTTGTCAGCTCCATGCGCAGGTTTCCAGTATCAATTGCAGTCAGCCCATCAAAAGCTCAATGGCGCTATACCTTGACGACCCCTTCGGCTGGTTTCTATGATGGTACGCGAGCGAGCCGGAAGGGGTCGGTTTCGTTCGAATTTTGGGGGTCATGGGGAAACTTGGAAGACCAAGGTTCCGCGACAAGGAGCGCGTTATGAAGGGGATCCGCTTTTGGGCGGTGCCAGCGTTGATCTGCGGGCTGGGCTTTCCCATGTCTGCCGGTGCGCAGGACATGAGCTTCGGGCTGGACGAAACGGGGCAGAGCCGTGCCCCGGTCAAGCTCGGCAAACCATCGAAGCGGCTCGCCGCAGCCACAACTGCATTCGAAGGCAAGGACTACGAAGCCGCGGCAATGGGTTTTGAGCGGGTGGCCGCCGGCAAGTCGAAAGACGGCAGAGGAAACCGGCAGAACGCGCAATTCCTTCTGGGTCAGTCGCTCTACCGAATGGGCTACTACCAATCGGCGCTGACGATCTTCGACGACATCAGCGCTGAAGGGCCGGGGCACTACAACTTCGGAGAGACTCTCGAGTGGCTCGGGCTCTTAGCCAACAAGCTTCCAGAGTCGTCGGGGATCATCGAGAAGGTCGGCCGCTACGGCATCGGAGCGCTCGAGGAGTTCAAAGAGAAGGACCCGGGGCTCTACAATCAGCTTCTCTACTTGATGGGGCGGCACCTCTATTCTCAGGCGTCGTTCCGACAGGCGATCGACGTGTTCCAAGAGGTCGACCCGAAGTCCGAGCAGTATGGTTACGCGAAGTTCTTCGAGGGAATCTCGTTCATTCGCATGCGAAAGGCACGTCCTGCCATCGCGTCGTTCCGCGCGATTCTCGACGCGATTGACGCTGGCGACGTAAAGGGCGTCGACGAGGATCGAATGCGCAACCTTGCGTGGATCTCGCTTGCGCGCGTGTACTACACCGCGGCAAACCAAGGGAAGGGTGGGCAAATCGACGGCACCCTGCTCGGCCAATCGGTCGAGTCCTGGACGAAGATCGACCAGTCGAGCGAGTACTGGCTCGATTCGCTCTTCGAATCTTCCTGGGCGTTCTTCCTCGCGGACGAGTACTCGCGCGCGCTCGGGAACGTGCACACGCTCTACTCGCCTTACTTCGAGGATGCGTTCTATCCGGAGGCCTTGGTGCTGAAGGCCGTGACCTTCTTCGTCAACTGCCAGGTTGATAACGCGGAGGCCACCGTCGCGAAGTTCCACGACGTCTACGATCCGGTGAAGAGGGAGCTCGATTCGGTGCTGAAGAAGCATCAGGACAATGCGGACTTCTTCGAATTCTTGAAGAAGGTCCAGGCCGGAGAAGCCGAGCTCTCGCCCAGGGTCCGCCCCATTGTCTCGACCGCGTTGAGCGACCGCACGGTCCTTCAACATCTCGAGTATGTGGCCTTGCTCGACAAGGAAGAAGCGCAGCTCGACAAGTCGGACGAGAAGTTCTCGCGTTCGCCCATTGGCGAGAAGATTCTCGAAGACGTGGCGCTGGCCAAAGCGTTTGCGGTCGATCAGGCCGGCGACTTGGCGCGCGGCCGGTACAAGCGGCTGATTCGCGAGCTCAAAGACCTGAGCAACCAGGTCGACACGGTGGAGCTGGAGATCGCGACGTTCCGCCGCGGCCAAATCGACCAGGAGCTGCAGCAGCAGATGTCGCTAGCGAAGCAGTCCAAGGGCGGCAACGTCAACGTGGATGAGGAACATCAACTATGGCCGTTCGACGGGGAATGGTGGCGAGACGAGCTCGGCTTCTATCGACAACAGGTGACCAACCTATGCACGCGCTAGACAAATCGAAACACATAGCGGGCCTCCTTTGCGGATTGCTCGCGCTGATCGTTGCGGCAGACGCCGCGGCAGAACAGGCGCCGATGAGCACGGCCCCGATCTGCATTCCGGAGAGCACCGAGAGGGCGATCGCCGCCTGTCCGGCCGGAGCGCGCAAAGAGGTGGCCAAGGAGGGCGGAAACGCCCCCGTCTCGCGCATGACTGCGACTGCGCCGAAGAAGCGAGCGAAGCAGGGTGCGACTGGCCCGTCGCTTCAAATCGACATGAGCACGCGGCTCGGCCGGGCACAGACGCGGGCTAGGGCAGAAAATCTGCTCGAGCGGGAGATCGCCATTCTTCAGCGCCTGGTGAAAAACAGCGCTGAGGACGACCCGCGGCGGCCGGAGGTTCTCTTGCGCCTCGCCGAGACTCAGTTCGAGATGCAGATAGCCAAGAACGCCAAGGTGCGTTCGTTCGATGACCCGGTTTACGAGGCCTGCACCCGCGACAACGACAAGGCGCGCTGCAAGCAAGCGCGGGAGGGTCAGAAGAAGGCCGTGGCCGAGCTCGACTCCGTCCGCGAGGACAGCATTCGAACGTACGCCACGCTGGTGCGCGACCATCCGAATTTCAATCGGATGGATGAAGTCCTGTTTTCGCTGGCGTTCGCGCTCCAGGAGGTCGACCAGTTCGACAAGGCCCGCTCGGTGTACAGGCGGCTGATCAAGGACTACCCGAGGAGCCGCTTCGTTCCGAACGCGTATCTCTCGTTCGCGGAGTACTACTTCAACGACAGCGACATGGACGCTGCTGCGAAGTTCTACCGAAAGGTCCTCGAGTTCCCGCCGAAGCAGAACTCGGTGTACGGCTATGCGCTCTACAAGATCGCTTGGGTCGAATACAATCGGGAGCGATACCGGCAGTCCTTGCAGGGCTTCGTCGACATCCTCGAGTTCGCCAGAAAGAGCAAGTACGCGAGCGATGCGAAAAACCTCGCCAAGCAGGCCCGCAAGGACCTGGTGCTTCCGTACTCCCGCTACGGTTCGCCGGCAAAGGCGCTCGATTTCTTCCGGCGCTACGCCAAGGACGACGCGCAGGCGCACGAGATGCTCGAGCACCTGGCCAACCTCTACTACGACACAGGGCAGTGGCCTCAGGCGATCAGCGTCTACCACAAGCTCATGGCCGATGCGCCGCGAAGTAACTCGCTCTGCGATTGGCAGACCAAAGTCACCAGCGCGGTGGTTTCGTCTCGCGGCAAGCAGGAGCAAATCGTCGAGCTCAAGCGCCTCGTCGACATCTATCGGACCTACAAGAAGGGCGGAAAGCCGAAGGCCAGGGTCGAGCAGTGCAAGGTCGAGACGGCCACCACGATGCTCTGGCTCGGCACGTCCTGGCACCGTGAGGCGATCGGAACCGACTCCTCGCCCGGAACCAAGAACAAGAAGACCATGTCGCAAGCGGCGGTGCTCTACCGCACGCTGCTCAAAGAGTTCCCCGAGATGGAGCAGATGGAGTTCACCAACATCGACAAGCGGGATTGGCCGACCAAGTACAAGATTTCGTACTTCTACGCCGAGCTGCTTTGGAAGATGGAAGAGTGGGGGCAGTGCGGCCCGGCGTTCGACCACGTCGTCGAGCTGAACCCGCAGGGCGACTTCACGAGTGACGCCGCGTACGCCGCGGTCCTCTGTTACAACAATCTCTATCAGCAGCAGTACGTGCCGCGAGAGACAAGTACGCGTTTCGTCAGCAAGAGCGACCAGAAGGCGATGAAGAACGCCAAAGCCAAGCCGACGAACAAGTTCGCGAAGAAGAAGCTGACGCCGCTCCAGGATGGCATGCTGGAGGCCTTCAATCGCTACGTTTGCTACGTCGACAAGGCCGAAGATCTCGCGACCATCAAGTATCGTAGGGCGCGTATCTACTACGAAGCGAATCGTTTCGAAGAGGCCGCCGTGCTGTTCCGCGACATCGCGTTCAATCACAAGGACAGTGAGCTCGCCGAATACGCTGCCAATCTGTATCTCGATTGTCTGAACGTGCTTGGTACACAGATTCCCGAGCCGCGAATCGCCTGTGTGCAGGAGCTGAGTGCGTCGATCGATCCGATGTCGGCTTCGTACTGCGGCACCGAGCAGCTCAGCGATGAGCATCCCGACCTCTGTGGGACGCTCGGTAGCCTGCAATGCCAGGTTCGCCGGAAGGAAGCGGAGACCTATCAGAAGACGCAGCAGTTCAAGAAAGCGGCCGCTACCTACGTCCGCATCTTCCGTCGCCACGAAGAGTGCGGCGAGATGGACGAGATGCTCTACAACGCGGCGATCAACTTCGAGGCGGCGCACTTGCTAGGCCGGGCGATTCAGGTCCGAACCGTCCTGATTGAGCGATACCCGGAGAGCGAGCTGTCAAAGAAGGCGGTCTACCTGATCGGGCAGAACTTCCAGGCACTCGCGTACTACGAGCAGGCCGCGAAGTACTACGAGCAATTCGCGAGGAAGTTCCCTGGCGAGGACGGCAAGCGCTGCAGCGCCGAAGACAAGAAGACCGGCACCTGTCCGAACGCGATCGAAGGCTTGGAGCAGGCAACGTTCTTCCGAATCGGCCTCGGAGACGACAAGGCCGCGATGGAAGACGCGGACCTGTTCGCGAGAAACTACAAACGCAAGCTTCCGCGTCAAACTTCGCAGGTCATGTTCTCGATCGGCTCGATCTACGAGCGGCAGGAACGCTGGTTCCAGGTCATCTCGCACTACAAGGACTATCTCGCGAAATACGGCAAGGTCGGTGCTCCGCATCAGTTGATCCAGGCGAACACCGCCATCGGGCGCGCCTTCTGGGAGCTGAACAAGAAGTCGGAGGCCAGGAAGTACTTCCAATCGGCCGTGCGAGGCTGGAGCTCGGGCGCGCCGAAGCGAATTCGGGCTCTCAAGAACACGCCTGCGGAAACGAAAATGCTCTACATGCGGCAGGCGCTCGACAGCGCTGCGGAGTCCCAGTTCCACCTGTCGGAGTACAAGTTCGCCGAGTTCCAGAAAGTGCCGTTCCCGCAGTACCGAGGCGGCAAGAGCATGGCGCGTGTGAAGAAGTGGTCGGACAGCGAGTTCAAGAAATGGGTGCAGCGAAAGCGAGGCGCGCTTCGTGCCGCCGAGGCCGACTACGCCAAGGTCGCCAAGATGACGGTCAGCGTGAACGACGTTCAGATGAAGTCTGCACCTTGGCAGATCGCGGCGGCGTCGCGGACTGGCGAAATGTACCGAAGCTTCGTCGACGAGTTCCGAGATGCGCCGATTCCGAAGGAGATCGAAAAGGATCCGGGGCTGTTCGACATCTACGTAGGTGCGTTGGACGACGTTTCGGAGCCCCTCCAGCGGCAGGCGATCGACAAGTTCGAGTTTTGCTTGAAGACAGCTACGCAGGTTCGTTGGTTCAACCGATGGTCGCGCAGCTGTGAGCAAGAGCTCAACGGCTTGAATCCGACCAAGTATCCGGTTGCGGCGGAGCTTCGCGGCGAGCCCAACTACGTCAAGGCCACCGTCGGTGACCCCGGCGCCGTGGACCTGGGCGCAATCAATCAGCAAAGACTGAACACCAAGGATGCGGTTGCCAAGAGGGAGGAGCCCTGATGCCGAACCAGAAAATAGCGTTCATGGCCATCGCGCTCGTATTGGGCTGCGGCGGCGAGAGCACGAGCTCGAAGCAGTCCAGCACTCCGCCCGCGGACGTTGCGCGGACGGCCGGCGGTGAAGCGATTACGACCGCCGACGGCAGTGCCGTCAGCCGGAAGGCCCACAGCAAGTGGGAGACCGCGTTGGCGGACTTCGACGCCAACGAAAAGGCTGGTTGGACCTCGTCGACCTGCAATGCGTCTTCGAAGTCGTTCGAGCGAGCGGCCGATGCGCAGGGCGGGGGCTTTGCGGAGGCGCACTACATGGCTGGCCTTGCCCTTTCGCGTTGCGGCGATTCCAGCGCCTACAAGCATTTCGAGAGCGCACTCAAGGTCGATTCGAAGTTCTGCAAGGCCCGGGTTGCGCTGGGCCTGAGAGACCTGGAAGCGGGACGTACCAGCCAGGCCAAGTCAGCTTTCGAGAAGTCGATCAGCGACGACCCACAGTGCACGTCCGGGTACACCAACCTGGCAATCGTGCAGCGGACGCAGGGCCAGAACGATGAAGCGCTGAAGAACCTGCGACGGGCTCTCGCCATCGAATCGGATTACCTGTCTGCGTTCAACCAGATGGCGCTCCTTCACTACGACCGGGGCCGCAAGGGCAATGCCTCCGAGCTAGACCTCGCGGAGGTCGTCTGCCGGCAGGCGCAGATGCTCGATGCGAACTACGCGCCCATCTACAACACCTGGGGTCTGATCAAGGTCTACAAGGGTGACGTGATTGCCGCGCTTCGCTTCTTCCAAAAGGCTATCACGCTCGATCCGGACCTTTTCGAAGCGCAGATGAACTTCGGTGGGATCACCATATCGTTCCGCGGCTACGAAGACGGGCGTAAGGCTTT
>JBLYYU010000299.1:0-3913 GCA_048550275.1 Polyangiales bacterium | reverse complement strand
CAGCCAGGGCGAAAGCTTCACGTCGACCGCAACGCCGCCCGCGACCACACGATACGTGAATAGCGAGGCGAGGGTGAGCACGTCGACAATCATCATCTGCTTGAGCGAAAACGAGTACGCCGTCGTGAGCGCCACGTAGCCAAGCAGCACCAAGACGAAGCGCGGGCCGACGAACAGAACCGCGAGCACGATAGAGACGGCCAACGCTATCCCAAACAGCGCAAAGCCGTCGCCCAACGAAAGCGCACCCGACGCCAGGGGCCGGTTCCGCTTGCTCCGGTGCTGCCGATCCGCGGGCAAATCCACCAAGTCGTTCAGGACGTAAATCGCCGAAGCGCAGAACGAGAACGACAGAAACGCCATGAAGGCGGTGAACACCAGGTCGAGGTCGGTGTACTGGTGCGAAAAGTAGAGCGGAACGAAGAGCAGAATGTTCTTTGCCCACTGATGCGGCCGAAGCTCTTTGACCACGGCCCGGAGCTTCTCAGGCCGTTCGACGAGCACCGATGACGTGGGAACGAGCTGCTCTGCCGCGCGTTGGGTGCGCGCACTCGGCACGACCATGCTCGCTTCATTGGCCGCTTTCCACACCGGAAGGTCCGCCGAGGAATCGCCGAGGTACTCGAAGCCGCCCTCGCCGAAGCGTCCCTTCAAATAGTCGGCCTTACGCTGCGCCTTGAGGTTGCTCTTCCCGTCGCTCCCAATCGCCTCATCGAAAACCCCGAGGTACTCGGCCACCGCGTCGGCCGTCGCCTGGTCGCTTGCTGTCACGAGCAACACACGCCGGCCGGCCGCCCGCGCCTCGTTGATTTCGTCGAGCACCGCGTCCCGGTACGGAAGCGAGGCCGCATCGACCGGCGCGTTTTCCACCAGGTAGCGCTTGAGCTGCGGCCGCCCAGTCGCCAGCGCGCCGAGCGCCCCGGGAACCTTCCAGGGCTTCTTGAGCACCCCGAGCAAGCTCTCGACCGTCGTGTCGGTCGCCACCAGGGTGCCATCGAGGTCCACACAGAGCGGCCCCTTGGTCTCGGCAGGGGTCGAATCTGTGGGCACGTTGCTCAATGTCTTGCTCAGAGGCTCTTCAGCGCCGCTTCCAATCGTTCCCGCTTCTCGCGAAGCTCGGTGGCGTCCCGCTTCGATTTCTCGACCACGACCTCGGGCGCGCGCTCCACGAAGCTCGGGTTGCCAAGCTTCTTTTCGACCACACCGAGCTCTTTTTCAACCTTCTTCAGATCGCGCTGCAGGCGGTCGCGCTCCTTTTCGGTGTCGATGACCCCTGGCACCGCGGCGCGGACGGCGGGGTTCACGAACACCGCGGCGTTTTCGAAATGCGCCGCCGGGTCGTCGAGCTTGGCCCCGTCCGCTTCGAAATGAAGCGCGCAACGCGCAAGCGACTGAATCGTCGAACGCTCCGCCTCGAGCACCGCGCGCTTCTCTTCTTCAGGGCTGTGCCAGTGCACCTGCAAGGGCTGGGCGTTTGGCACGTGGTGCTCGGCGCGAATCGTCCGCGCGCTCCCGACGAACGCCTGCAACACGGCGAAATCGCGCTCGGCAGCCCGGTCGAGCTTTGCGTCGAGCAGCGGCGTCGGAAACTGGCTCACCATGATGCTCGCCTTGGCGCCGTCCCATTTCGGAACCCGCTGCCAAATCTCCTCGGTGATGTGCGGCATCATCGGGTGGAGCGCTCGAAGCACGGTCTCGAGCACGTGTAGCAAGGTCTCTTCGGTCTCCTTCACGAGCTCGGCGTCGCCGCTGTCGAGCGCCGGTTTGCTGACCTCGAGGAACCAGTCGCAAAACTCGTCCCAGACAAAGTGGTAGAGCGCGCCCGAGGCTTCATCGAGCCGGTACCCGTCTAGGCCCGTCGATGTCACGTCGAGCGCCTGGTAGAGCCGGGAGAGCACCCAGCGGTTCGCGAGCGCCTTGGGCTGCGGGCAGCTCTGACTGGCCTTAGTCGCCGAGTTGTCGACTCGCATCAGCGCATAGCGCGAAGCGTTCCAGAGCTTGTTCGCGAAGTTCCGGTAGCCCTCGATTCGCTTGATCGAGAGTGCGATGCGTCGGGACTGCGGCGAGTAGCTGAGCAGCGTCATTCGAAGCGCGTCGGCGCCGTAAGCGGCGAAGCCGTCCGGGTAGGTCGTCTTGAGGTACTTGATGCCGGACTTCTTCGCGCCAGCCTTCTCGGCTTTGGCAATGAGCTCCTCGCCGGTGGCGCCGTAAATCACGTCGAGGGGGTCGACCACGTTCCCCTTCACCTTGCTCATCTTCTCGCCGCGCTCGTCCGTCACGAGCCCCGCCAGCAAGACGCGATTGAACGGAACCTCACCCATGAAGTGCAGGCCCATCATAATCATGCGCGCGACCCAGAAGAACAGGATGTCGTAGCCGGTCTCCATGTCCTGGGTCGGGTAAAAGCGATCGAGGGCGAGCGTCTTCTCCGGCCAGCCCAAGGTCGAAAACGGCCAGAGCCCCGAGCTGAACCAGGTGTCGAGCACGTCGTCGTCCTGCCGAATCGAAGAACCGCCGCAACCGCCGCAAGCGGTCGCGTCTTCCCGCGAAACCGTGACGTGTTCGCAGTCCTCGCAGTACCAGGCCGGGATCGGGTGCCCCCACCAGAGCTGCCGCGAAATGCACCAGTCTTGGATGTTCCGAAGCCAGTGGAAGTACGTTTTGCTCCACTCGGGCGGCAGGATCTGAATCGTCCCGTCCTCGACCGCCTCGATGGCTGGCTTGGCGAGTGGCTTCATCTTCACGAACCACTGCGTCGAGATCATGGGCTCGACGATGGTCCCCGAGCGCTGCGAACGCGGCAGCGTCATCATGTGCTTCTTGGAGCCGCGCGCGAGCCCGCTATTGCGGAGCTCATCCTCGACTGCTCTACGTGCCGCGAAGCGCTCGAGCCCTTGGAACTGGCCCGAGCTCTCGTTCATCGTCCCGTCGAGGTTGAAGATGTTGATTTCCTCGAGGCCGTGCCGCTTGCCGGTCGCGAAGTCGTTCGGGTCGTGCGCGGGCGTCACCTTCACCACGCCAGTTCCGAACTCCGGGTCGACGAGCTCCGCGTCCAGGATGATTGGAATCAAGCGGTCGACGAACGGGTGCCGGACGTACTTGCCGTGCAGGTGCCTGTAGCGCGCGTCGTCCGGGTGAATCGCGACCGCGGTGTCGCCGAGCATCGTCTCCGGTCGAGTCGTCGAGACCACGACCTCGCCCTTGCTGTCCGCCAGCGGGTACGCGAAGTCGAACATCGCACCTTCGACGTTCTCCTCTTGCTCGACCTCGAGGTCCGAAAGCACCGTCTGCGACTCGACGTCCCAGTTCACCAGCCGCGTGTCCCGGTAGATGAGCCCTTCTTCGTAGAGCCGCACGAACGCCTCGCGGACGGCGCGCACCATGTCTGGGTCCATCGTGAACTTGGTCCGCGGCCAATCGCACGACGCGCCCATCTTCCGGAGCTGCTGCAGGATCCGGCCGCCGGACTCTTCTTTCCACGCCCAGACCCGTTCGATGAACTCCTCCCGGCCGAGGTCGTGCCGAGTCAGGCCTTCCTTCTTGAGCTGGCGCTCGACGACGACCTGGGTGGCGATGCCGGCGTGGTCGATGCCGGGCACCCAGAGCGTGTTGTAGCCCTGCATTCGCTTGTGGCGGCACAGAACGTCCTCGAACGTCGTCCGGCAGGCGTGCCCCATGTGGAGCGAGCCGGTGACGTTCGGGGGCGGAATCGCCAGGGTGTAGGTCTGCCGGTCGTCTCCGGGCTCCTCGGAGGCCGCAAAGAACCCCGAAGTCTCCCAGAACTCGTACCAACGCGACTCGCTCTCGGTCGGCGAGTACTGCTTGGGCATCTCGTCAGACGGTTCGCTCATCCGGCTGACCGTGTGCGGTGAAATCGTGGGGCAGTCAAGCCTCAGTCGCCGACGAGACGGTG
>JBLYYU010000298.1:0-5747 GCA_048550275.1 Polyangiales bacterium | reverse complement strand
GCGAGATCAGGAAGACCGGGACGCTCGGGTCGTCGTTGAAACGGTCCACCTTGTCGAGACGGTCCTTGGTGGAGCCGTCGAGGTACTCGTACTTGACGCCGTCTTCGTCGAGCGCAGCGCGGATGTGATTGAGCATTTGGACGAACTGGCTGAACACCAAGACGCGGTGGCCGCCGTCGACTGCCTCGTCGATGATTTCGCGAAGCGCCCCGAGCTTACCGCTGTCTTCTGCTTCGAAGTCGGTATCTGGGAGCTTCATGAGGCGCGGATCGCACGCCACCTGTCGCAGCCTGGTGAGCGCGGCGAGGATCTGGATCTGCGCTTTGCTGACGCCCTGCTTCTCGACCTCACTGAGGACGCTCTTGCGGACCTGGCGAAGGATCTGCTTGTAGAGCTTGGACTGCTCTTCGGCGAGCGGGACGATCATCTCTTGCTCGATCTTGTCCGGCAGGTCCTTGGCCACGTCGCTCTTCACGCGTCGCAGGACGAAGGGCTTGATCGTCGCCCGAAGCCTCTGCGCCGTTTCCATGTCGCCGCGGTCGATCGGGCGAGCGACGCGCTCTTCGAAGAGCTTGAGCTGGCCGAGAAGGCCGGGCGAGACGAAATCGAAAATGCTCCAGAGCTCGCTGAGGCGGTTCTCGATCGGAGTGCCTGTCAGGGCGAGCCTACGCTCGCTGCTCAGCTTCTTGGCGGAACGCGCGGTCTGGCTCATCGGGTTCTTGATGTGCTGCGCCTCGTCGAGGATCACGTAGCGAAGGTCGAGCGCCTGGAGCAGCTCTTCATCGCGGCGAAGAAGCGCGTAGCTCGTGATCATGACGTCGGCCTTTTCGAGCTCCGGCGCGCGCTGGTTCCGGTTCGGGCCTTGCCAGACCACTGTCTTCAGGCTGGGCGCAAACTTCTTGATCTCGCGCTCCCAGTTCGGGACGACCGAAGTCGGCGCGATCACCAGGTTGAGCTTGCGCTTGTACTTGCCCTTGGCCCAGAGGAGCATCGCGATCGCTTGAATCGTCTTACCGAGACCCATGTCGTCGGCGAGGATGCCGCCGCTGTTGAGCTCGTGCAGAAAGACCAGCCAGGAGTAGCCGTCTTTTTGGTACGGACGGAGGTCGGCTTTGAGCGTGCGCGGCTTTGCGACGTTCGGAACCTCGTCGATGTTTTCGATCTTCTTGAAGAGCGTCTTGGCCGAAGCGGAAACCTTCGCGTTCTCGACCATCTTGAGAAGGTCTTGGACGCGCCCAGCCTGTGAGAGCGGAAGCTTGTCTTTGAGGCCGGCGGTCGCGTAGATCTCCGCCATCCTGGTGAGCACGTCGCCGACCTTTTCCGGGTCGACCGGAGCGTAAGTGCCGTCTTCGAGCTGCACGAGACGCCGACCGTGTTCGAGGCAGGCCCGGAGCTCTTCTTCGCGGACGACGGCGCCACCTGACTCGAAGGTCATGTCCAGGTTTAGCCAGTCGACGCCGCTCGAGACGCGCATCTGAGGGGTCACCGACTCGTCTCGAATGGTGACGTCGACGAGGTCATCGGGGATGAAGCGATCCCACTCTTCGGGAAGCTCCCCAATGCCCTGCGTCCAAAAGGCGATCGCCTCGTCGCCGGTGGCCACGAGCTCGTCGCCGGACTCGGACACCTCGAGGTTCTGATTCATGAGCGCCTGAATGCCGGCCATCTCGGCGCCCACGTCCCGACGCACGACACGCGGCCTTCCCTGGCCGCGCTTGGGCGGAAGGAAAGCGAGTGGCGAAGGGAAGTCGTCCGGAGGAACGTCGAACTCCTGGTCCTCGTAGCGAACGTAGAGCCGAACGCGCGCGTCGATGAGATCGCCGTTGGCCTTGAGCTCGAAGCGTGGCTTCTGGTCGACGAGATCCGCCACCGAGCTGAGATCGGGGAGCTCGGCGCCTAGGGACGCGGAGATACGCGGGATGTACTCGCTCAAGAGCGCCGGCAGCTCATCCTGAGACTGGACCATCGCAGGCGAGCGGTAGAGCCGCTGCAGCCAAGCCGGGGTGACGAGCTCGCTCACGGGCCGCGCCACGCCTTCGGTCGTGTCGATTTGCCAACCCGGTGTCCCTTCGAACCAGGCGCCGCTCGAAAGGGCGAAGCGCCTCTTGTTGCTCTCGAGATAGAACACCACGCGAACGCGGAGGCTGTTCCCGTTGGCGGGATCGAGCTCGATTCGAGGTTTCAGCGCTTCGTTCGCGAATCGGAGCTCCATCGAGGCCGGTTCGAGCAGGACGCGCCGATCGCTCAGCATCTCGAGGACCTCGGCGGCGTCTTCGCCGCGAAGCTCGGCCGTGGTCGCCTGGCCGCGGTTTGCGTTTCGGGCGAGCGCGCGGAACAGCGGACGCTCGTCGATGGAAACCATGTTGAAGGCGCCGAGCGCATCGTTGATGGGCACGACGCTTCGAGAGCCGGCCAGAACGGGCGTTACGGTGATCGAGGCGGGCCGAACCGTCATTCGGTATTCGAACTCGAGGGGCTTGGCCAGGGCCTCGTCGGGCAGCCAGGCGTCCATCGGACCGCGCGCTTCGCCTCGCTTGGCTTGAAGCTCGCGCGGCGAGAGGATCTCGAGGGTACCGCCCTCGCCTCCGCCCACCCGCCGGCGTCGGCGGGACCGTCGCCGCTTGCCACCCGCAGACACCGTCCCGGGCACGTGCACAGGTTCGGTCTTCTTTTTCTTCTTGCTCTGCTGCTGAGACGGCCCCTTCACACGCGGAGGCCGGACCTCGTCACGCAAAGCCACCATTACCGCGGCGACGTGTTTGCAGTGCCCAGTGGGACCGCGCCAGCCAGGGCAGGTGCAGCTCGATTCCCAACTGTCGCCGTCTTCGCTGTAGGTCGCCTTCGTGCGATACGGCTCTTCGGCCGTTCGGACGGAGATCTCGCCGCTCACCGAATTTTTCGCCTCCGCGAGGTTCTCGACGGCCTTGCGGCGCGCGTAGAGACGCCCACGGAGGAAGGCGTTTCCACCGGTTACCCGCTGAATCGCACGATCGCTCATGGACGCGAGCTTCTTGCCCACGGGCGTCGTCGGCTCGCGCCAGGTCGGCGGGGCTTCAGCAGCAGCCGCGTCCGGAGCAGGCGCTTCGGCGGCGGTCTTGTCTTCTACGGTTTCTTGGATCGCAGTGTCGGCCATCAAACGGGGCTGTACTCAGCCAAAGTGGAGGTATGTTGAAGGTTAGCGGGACCTACACGGGACAACGCTCGCTGCGTCTTTTCCCCTCGCGGCGTCGTTGCTCGTTCTACGGTCGAACCAAGTGTAGGCCGCAACCGCCGCTACGGTGTGATCTTACACGGCCCGAGAGAGACTGCAACTCCCCAGGGGCCATGAAAATCGGGAATTCGCCTAGCCGGACGCGCGAACCAGGGCTTCCGGCAGCAGGAGCGAGGGGCTGCCAGTCGAAAACACCCAGAGCTGGTGGGCGGCGCGGGTCGCCGCGATATGGAGAAGATGCCGGGTCTCGTTGTCGGTTGGGAATGAGGCCCGATTGCACTCGATGACCACCACGTAGTCGAACTCGAGGCCTTTGACCTGCCGAACGTCGGTCACGTCCACACCGGGGCGGAACGGGAAATCCTGGTCGGCGATGCGGCGGAGATTCGGCACCTCGCCGTGGCGAAGCCCCTTGTAAAAGAGATCGGCCTGCTCTGGGTAGCGGGCGATGACCGCGACCGAGGAGAGCGGCTCCGAGCTGACGAGGTTGCGGAGCGACTCGGACAGGAAGCCGACTGCCTCTCCGCTATCTCCAAACTGAAACAGCTCCACCGGCGCGCCGTAGCGAATCGCTTCGCCCGAGACTTCGTTCCGCAGCGGGCCCAACACGTCCGTCGCGAACTCGAGAATCTCGTGTGTGGACCGGTAGCTGAGCTTGAGCGGCTCGATCTCGATGTGATCGAGCTTGAGCTCGGCGAGCACATGTCGCCAATCGCTGAAGCCATTGTCGAGGTGGAGCTTCTGAGCGATGTCTCCCGCAAGCGTGACGCTCTGTTGCTCGGCGGCGGTGTCGAGGACGACTGCGAGCTCGACCGGGCTCATGTCCTGCGCTTCGTCGACGAAGATGTGCTCGTACTCGAGCGCGGCTCGGCGGCCGGAAAGTGGACCGCGGAGCGTCTGATAGATGCGGAGCAAAAGCGCGTCGTCTTCGCGGTCGAGCTCGGCGGGCTCGTCTTCGTCAATCCCGTCGACTCCAACGCTACGCGTTTTCGGATCGTCGTCCTCTGCGATAGCGTCTTCGTAAGCCATCAGCACGCCGGTCGAGTGACGGCTGCACCATGAATGCGCCCACTCGATTTCCTTGTCGCTCAACGCGCCGGGCGCCCATCGCGCGAACGCGTCGGTCAGGCGGTTTCGATCGGTGACGAGGTCGGCCCAGGCCGTGACGACGTCTCGGCAGCGTTCGAGCCAGCGATGGCAAATCCGGCCGACGGCATGACGGGTGCCGGCGGCAACCTGCTGCGCGGAGCTCTCGCGGTCCTGAAGCCAGTGCGACAAGACCTCGAGCCGCACGCCGAGCGCTTCCGCCGCCGAACCACGCCAAACGCGGCCTACCAGGGCACCGCCCTCTCCGCGTTTCGCTTCATCGAGGAGCTCCGCCTCGACGCGCTCCCCGAGCTCCGCGACGTACTGATCGATCGCGCGCAGCATCGCAGGGTGCTTCTTCATGCGAACGACGTGTGTCGGCGTGTCTTCGACGTAGCGGGTGGTCAGCTTCGGAATGTGTCGGCGCCGCTGCTGCTCGGCCCAACGCTGGAACGTTTGAACGGGCACGTCCTCGACGCCGAGCGCCGGGAGCACGCGCGAGATGTAGCGCACCAGCGCATCGTTGAAGACGATGACGAGCATCTGGTCCGAGCGGAAGCGCTGCGCGTCTTGGAACGCCAGGTAGGCGAGCCGGTGCAGACCGATGGTCGTCTTGCCGCTGCCGGCGCCGCCTTGAATCACGACGAGGCCCGACGTCGGCTGGCTGATCAAATCGAATTGCCGAGGGTCGATCAGCGCGGTGATCTCCGAGAGATGCTTGTCTTCGCGAAGATCGTCGTCGCCAATGCCGAGCTCGCCCGGGCGGTGGTGGGACTCGGGGCGCATCGCAGCGCCCTGCCCGCCCGCAAGTTTGGTCGATTGATCGGCGACGCGGCCCCAGATGTCGTTGCGCGAGCGCCGGAACGTCCCTTGCGGCGTGCCGATTCTACGAAGCTTACCAGCGGTGATCGACAGGTTGCGACGAAGGAGGACTTCCCCCTCCACTTCGCGGTCACCAAAAATTTCGTCGTAGTCGTCGCCTTCTTCGTAGCGGTAGTAGACCCTGCTCACCGGCGCGTCGCGCCAGTCGACGATACGTACGCCGGTCTTCGAATCGAGGAACGTGCTCCGGCCGATCAGGATTTCCCGCTTCCGGCCTTCCTCTTCGAGGATCATCCGGCCGAAGTACGGTGAGGCCCGGTCGACCACGCCCTCGGTGACTTTGGCCCGGCGCTGGGCCACCTGCTGCAGCCGCTCCATCTCCTCGACCAGAGGCGGAATGTCTTCGAGGCGAGCCTCGCGGATCTGGTCCCGGAGCGCGATCAGCTCGGCGTCGTAGTCGATCAGTTGGCCGCGATGCTTGGGGCGCTTCGCCGCCGCCGTCCGATGCACGCGGGCCAGAACCTTCTCCTCCTGGCCGACGGTTTCTTCCATCTCCTCGTCCGAAGGAGGGGCGCCGGTTTCCGGTGGCGAATTGAGCTCGAGTTGCTTCATTTTGCGCGTATCAAGG
>JBLYYU010000297.1:0-7437 GCA_048550275.1 Polyangiales bacterium | reverse complement strand
CGGCTACCCGGGCTACATGTACACCGACTTGGCCTCCCTCTTCGAACGCGCGGGGGTTCTGAAGAGCGGCAAGGGCTCGGTCACGCAGCTACCGGTGGTTTCGCTACCCGACGGCGACATGACGCACCCGATCCCCGATTTGACCGGCTACATCACCGAAGGGCAAATCGTCTTGAATCGCGAGCTCCATCAGCGTGGCATCTACCCACCCGTGGACGTGCTCCCCTCCTTGTCTCGCTTGATGAACGCGGGCATCGGTGAAGGTCATACCGTGCCCGAGCACAGGGAGTGGGCCGACCAGCTCTACGCGGTTTACGCACGGGGGCGCGAAGCCAAGCTCATGGCAGCCATCGTCGGCAGTGAAGGCCTGGCGCCCGGCGATCGCCGGGCCCTCGACTTCGTCGACGCCTTCGAGCAGGAGCTGATCAACCAAAGCGGCGTGCGCCGCTCGATCGTCGATACGATTCGAGTCGGCTGGTCGCTGCTCGAAACCCTGCCCCGTGATGAGCTGACTCGGATCTCCGATGAGGCCTGGGAATCGCGGGGACGGCACGGCGACGGCGCAGCCGGGGAGGCTGAAGGATGAGTGTTCGCTCCGTACCGCCGACGCGTTCGGGACTCGTCCGGGCAAGCGCACAGCTCGGGCGCGTTCAGAAGGGCCGCGAGCTGCTCAATCGCAAACGAGAGGCCTTGATCACAGAGCTCTTCAGGAGCGCGCGACCCGCACTCAGCGCACGTCAGGATGTCGAAGAGCGAGCCAGCGAAGCGTACAAGGCGCTCCTCCATGCGCTGGCCGCGCGGGGGCACGCTTCATTGGAAGCTTACTCCTGGCCCGGACGGGAGATCACTGTCGAGCTGGAGCACAAGCAGATTTGGGGCATCGCCGTCCCCTCGGTGCTCTCCCATAGCCCCATTCAACGCACGCTCTTGGCCCGAGACACCGCTGCGCCCTCGGTCGGGCCGGCGGCCGCCCAAACCGCCACCGAGTTCGAACAATTGGTCGAGCTAGTTCTCGATGCGCTCCCAAAGGAGCAACTCGTCCGCCGCCTCGGCGACGCCCTCGCGAAGGCGACACGGCAGGTCAACACTCTTCAGCTACGCGTGGAGCCGGTCCTGACGGCGGAGCTGAGCTCCCTTCGGCGCATGCTCGAGGAGCGCGAGCGGGACGAACGCTCCAGGCTTCGCCACGTGCTCCGCCGCCGGAGCAAGCCGGGCTGACGATCAAGCGTTGCGGCGGCGGCGCCATAGCAGGGCGCCGAAGCCAAGGGCGACAAAGAGCGAAAACGTGTCGCGTTCGGAGACCGTCACCGTCCGACAACTACAGCCGCTCGAGCTTCCGCCATTGTCCGTTCCCTCGGCAGCGCGAAGCCAGACGTAGCTGCCAATTGTCGTGGGCTCGAGCGCGACATCGACGATTTGGTGACGATAGCGGTCCTCCCCTTCCGCCGGAGCTTCAACTGCCATCTCGTGAGTGAACGGGTCGCTGTCCACAGGGATCGACTCCACGACGGATCCATTCTTCCAGACCTGCAGCGTGTTCCCGGTTCCGCCGGTGACACGAACCGAGAGTGTCGCGCTGTCTGCGAACACCGTGTTCTGCACTCGCTCTCCGCTCAGCTCGGTTTCGAGCATCGGATCGTCGATGCTGTTGACCTTGATGACCACGCGCCCGCTTCGAACCCCTTCGAGGATGGCCGCAACGCTCAGCTCTTCGGCGTAGACCATGGTCGTGGGCATGCCCATCGGGCTATAGAGCGCGCCGCTGCCCTGCCCGCCTTCGTGGTCGTCGCTCCCTCCAAGGGCGGTCGCGCGCGAACCTTCTGCGCAGACCTCCTCCCAGAACTCGATCGCGTCCCAGATTCCACCTTGCACTTCCACGCCTTCCACCAGGGTCGGGTCTACCGGGATCTCCCAGGGGCAACCGATGCAGAAGTTGTCCCCGGGCACCGTCGGATGGTCGATCGAGAAGATCGCCCCCTGCTCTTGAATCCCCTGGATCGCCCCATCCATGGTGACGCCGCGGACGCCGATCTTCTGGTCGACCCATTCGGTCGCCCCAATCGCGTGGGCATGCCCGGAGTAGCTAGTCCACTCGAATCCTGGGATCATGAGAAGCGTCGGAAAATCCGGTTGCAGATCACCGTACAGGGTGAGCCCGCTGTTCGTGTTGTGCTCCGAGAGCATCACGAAATCCAAGCCGACGCTGTCCGCGAATTCGAGTGCCTGCCGCATCGTCGGTCGGCCGTCGCTTTGGACCGTGTGGACGTGGAAGTCGCCCGCGTACCAGCGGGCCTCGGTGTTCAAGGCGCCGGGGTCTTCGTAGGGAGAGCGCGGCTGCGGTTCCAACGTTGGTTCGGTTCGCAAGATGATGCAGACGTCGTACTCGGCGGGCGTTTCTTCGATTTGCGCCTTGCCGACGACGACCTCCCAGCCGCCAGGAATTATCGGACCCGGGACATAGCTCGGCGACGCCGCCTGCAAGTTCACGATCGCGGGCTGGCTCTTGCCCCCGCCCCATCCGCGAAAACCGTTCGGGTCGTCGAGCCCCCAGTCGAGAATGTTTGCCGAAGAGAGGTCATCGTGCCGGACCTCGATCTCGGCGGTGCCCTCAGGGACTTCGAAGTCGATGAAGAAATGCGTTTCATCGCCTTCGGGGACGAGGCCCTGGATGCGTTCGGTGCAGGGTTCCTGCGCACGAGCCGCGTTCGAAGCCAAAAGGAGTAGAGCCAGGATCCAGACGGGATTAAACTGCATGGTGGCGCATTGGACCGCACATCCGGCGGCGCATCAAGCACTAAGCGCCGGGCGCGCGCGGTCGATGCGGTGCTAGACTCGAGACGTGGACTCAGTGCTCGATCTCCACATAGAGATGTTCACCCGCGACAGCGTCGACATCCTGCGTGACATTCGCTGGCGGATCTTGCCCGGTGAGCACTGGGCGGTCCTCGGGGCCAACGGCGCCGGCAAGAGCACGCTCCTCTCGATCGTCGCCGGGTACGAGTGGCCGAGCAGCGGCCAGGTGGCCGTCCTGGGCGAGACCTACGGCCAATGCGACATGCGGGCCCTCAAAGAGCGGATCGGCTGGGTCAGCTCGGCGCTCTTCGAATGGCTCCCGGCGCGACAGAGCGCTCGGCAGGTCGCAGCGACTGGCATTCACGCGACGATCGGCAACTGGCACGAGCTGAGCGCCCAGGATCTGATCCGCGCGGACGACGCGCTCCGTAGCATTGGCGGGTACGCGTTCCGCAACAAACGCTACGGCGTCCTCTCACAAGGTGAGAAGCAACGCGTGATGATCGCTCGCGCACTGGTGACCCGTCCCGATCTGCTCATTCTCGACGAACCCTGCGCCGGCCTCGACCCGGGCGCGCGCGAACGTCTCATCTCCGACGTAGATCGCCTCTGCGCGCAGGAAGACGGCCCAACACTCATCTTGGTGAGTCACCACGTCGAAGAAATTCCGAGCCACGCGACCCACGCGCTGCTCCTCAAGGAAGGGGGCGCTCTTGCGTCGGGGCCGCTCGACGACGTCCTGACCGATGATTTACTGACCGAGCTGTACGAGTACCCGTGCAGGATCCGGGCGGCCGACGGGCGCTACTGGCTGCGAAGCCGCTGACCGCGCAGTTTCGGCTCGGGGGGCTACTTCAGGAGGCCTTTACCGGGCACGAAGTTGATCTCGAGACGGATGCCATCCGGGTCCTCGAACAGAATCGAATAATATCCGGGCGCCCAGATCGCTTCCTCGGGGCCGTGAATGATCGTGGCGCCCAATTTGCTCACGAAGTCGTACGCCTCGTCCACGTCTTCCCGGGTCCGCGCCCGGAAGCAGATGTGGTGGAGGCCGACCCTGTTCTGGTCGAAGCGCTCTCCACGTTGCTCCTCTGAAGCCTCGCGAATCGCAAAGGCGGTGCGGCCCCCCACACAATAGTACGTGCCCGGAATATCCATGACGTTCTTCATGCCCAGAAATGGAAGGAGCTCCGAATAGAACGCGCGCGCCCGGTCGAAATTGCCGACGGTTACGAACGTGTGGGCGACGCCATTGATTTCCATGATGCCCTCTCTCAGCGAAGCTCCGAGGAACGCTTCCCGAGCAGCCGCCGCGCAACGATTAGCAATTGGATTTGCTGCGTGCCTTCGAAGATATCGAGAATCTTGGAGTCGCGCGCCCATTTCTCGAGCAGCTCTCTTTCGGAATATCCGAGGCCTCCGCAAAGCTCGACGCAGCGAAGGGTGATCTCGTTCGCGACTCGAGCGGCCTTGGCTTTCGACATCGATGCTTCCGTGGAATTCGGAATACCGTTGTCGGCCATCCAAGCAGCCTTGAGCATCAGAAGTCGCCCCGCCTCCCACTCGGCCTCCATGCGAATCAGCTCCGCCTCCGCGGCACTCTTTTTGAAGAGCGGGCCACGGTAGTGAACTTGAACCCCCTCGTCCTCGAGGAGCTTCCTTGCATGCTCGAGCGCGGCTCGAGCCACGCCGACTGCCATTCCCGCGACCAGCGGGCGCGTGTTGTCGAAGGTCTGCATCACGCCGCCGAAGCCCTTCTTCGTATCGATGTCGGCGGTGCCAAGCAGATTGTTTTTCGGAATTCGGCAATCGGTCAGAGTGATACTCGCCGTGTCGGAGGCACGAATCCCCAGCTTCTTGTCGAGGCGGACGACTTCCATGCCCGGAGTCCCATGCGGCACGATGAACGACTTGATGGCGGCGCGGCCGAGGTTTCTGTCGAGTGTCGCCCAGACAACGACCGAATCCGCGCGGCTGCCCGCCGTCACGTAGATCTTCTCGCCGTTGAGCACCCAGTCATCGCCGTCGAGCTGAGCCGTGGTTCGGATGTTCGCGGAGTCCGAACCGGCGCCCGGCTCGGTGATCGCCATGGCGGCCCAGACCCCAGCGAAGCGCTCCTTCTGCTCGGAGTCGGCGACTGCCGCAATAGCCGCGTTGCCGAGCCCTTGACGCGGAATCGAGAGCGCGAGGCCGACATCGCCCCAGCAGAGCTCCGCAATCCCGAGACAGGTCGACATGTTCGCGCCGTTCCGGACGCCCTCACCGCCGGTCTCGCGTTCAATTGAGCCGACACTCGCGCCCTTCGTTCCGCCCCCGGCGCTCAGTCCGTCCATGAGCGCGGCGAGCATGTCGAGCTCCTTCGGGTAGTCATGCTCTGCCCGGTCGTACTTGCGCGAGATCGGGCGAAAGATGTTTTTCGCGACCTGATGCGCCTGGTTGACGAGGAGCCCGAGGCTCTTTGGAATTTCCATGTAAATCATTTGATTCCCCTAGAGCAGCAGGTTGCCGTCCATCACCGCGATGGAGCGAAGTTGCCGGTACCAGATTTCGACCGGGTGGTCCTTGATGAAGCCCGCACCGCCGAGAAGCTGCACGCCATTCGTGCCGATCTCCATCGCCTTGTCGGAGCAGAACGTGCGCGCGAGGTACGCCTCTCGTGTGCAGTCGAGGCCGGCGTCGATGCGACCTGCGGCTCGATAGACCAGCATGCGCATCGACTCGAGCTCGATGCCGATGTCGGCGATCATGAAAGCCACGGCCTGTCGGTGCGAAATCGGCTCACCGAACGCTTCGCGGTCGTTGCAGTACGGAATCACGTAATCGAGCAGGGCCTGCGCGGTACCGACCGCCATGGCGCCCCAGGCGATACGCCCTCGATTGACGGCGTCGTCATAAGCCGTGCGCCCCTGAGCCTGGAGCGATTCCTCTCCTCCCAAAATCGAATCTACGCCGACCCGTACCTTGTCGAGCTTCAGACGGCCGAGGCCCGCCGACCGCAACCCCATTGCAGGCTCGGGGACGACCTCGACGCCCGCCGCATCGCGCTCGATGATGAAGAAGCGCGGCCCGACTTTCGGAATCTCCGCGGCCACCAGAAACGACGTTGCGCTTCCTGCAAGCGCCACCATCGACTTTTCTCCGTTGAGCACGAGCTCAGAGCCGCGCTTCTTCGCGGAGGTCCGTAGTGCGTGAGGGTCGAACAAGGGATGCGGCTCGACCAATGCAACAGTCGCAGCGCTCGTGGTTCCATCGAGCAAGGGTGGCAGAAGATTCGCGCGCTGCTCGTCGCTCCCCCAGTGAACCAGCGCGTTCACGAACGACAATGGTGCGAGCGCAGCGTACGCAAGGCCCATGTCGCCGCGGGCAAGATCCTCTGCAATCAGCATCTGCGAAACCGCCGAAACCTGTTCCGCCTCGCCGCCTAGCGCCTCCGGAACCGACATCGCGATGGCGCCAAGCTCGGAAAATGCCTCGACGATGTCATCGGGAGGGATGCAGCGGTCATCGGCTTCCCTGGCGGCGGGCTGAAGGGCTTCCTCGGCAAAGCGCCGAAGCGTGTCTCGCATCAGCTGCTGCTCTTCGCTCAAGCTCAGGTCGAACTTCTTCGACGGCCGGGGCCGATCGCTCGAACGCTTCGCTGAAAACCGCTTTGCAGCTCGGACGGCCGTTTCCGCGGCGCGCCGCGCGCCCTCGTACACCAGCTTCTGGGCTCTGTCTTCGAGCCCGAGCCGTTCGACGAGCGGCGAGTCTGCGATCCGGCTCAGAACGCGCAGGCTGCTGCCCATCATCTCGTTGATGATCTTCTCGTTGTCCACGGAAATCATGCTGAGCCGCCCCCCAATCCTGGTCAACACGCCGCCCGCGCGGATGCAGCCGGTCCCTGCACGGCGTGTATGATGCGGCGATGCTCGACGGCTTCGAAAAGGCGCTGATCGCGGCCCTCACGCTCGTTCTGATGGTCGGGATGGGCGCTTCGCTTCAGCCCGCGGACTATCGGCGCGCGCTCGAGGAACCCCGAGCGATTCTGATCGGCCTCCTCTCGCAGTTCGGCTGGATGCCGCTCCTTGCCTACCTGGCGATCCACTGGCTCGAGCTCGACGGCACGGATGCTCTCGGGCTTTTGCTGATGGCGTGCACCTCCGGAGGCAACGCGAGCAACATGCTCACGTATTTCTCCCGCGCGGATCTGGCGCTGAGCATCTCGATGACCGCGATCTCGACCGTCGCATCCGTCGTGATGATGCCCGCACTCTTGCTCGTGTACAGCGCCTCACTCACCCAGGTCCAAATGCAAATCCCCTACCTGGCGGTCGCCGGCACCCTTCTCTTGATGCTCGCGCCCATCGCATTCGGCATGTGGGTGCGAAGTCGCTCTGTCAGCGCCGCCAAAAAGGTCGAGCGCTCCGGAGCGATCTCGGGCGTTGTGCTCCTCGCGGTCCTTCTCGTCACAAGCGTTTCGGATCAAATCGAGCTCGTGCTCACGGCGAAGGACGCCAGCCTTCGCGCGTGCTTCTTCGTAGCCACGACTGGCATGCTCCTCGGCTACCTCGTGGCGCGGATCGCGGGTCTCGCGCCACGCCAGCGCCAGGCGGTCTCATTGGAGACCGGCGTTCAAAACGCCCCCCTCGCAATCGCGGTCGTTCT
>JBLYYU010000296.1:0-12687 GCA_048550275.1 Polyangiales bacterium | reverse complement strand
CGATCCAGGTCGGCGTCGACGCCTTGGTGGACGCGGCGTCCCGCAAGGTCGCCGCGCGCGACCGAGCACGGAACGAGCAGCGCCGGCGCGTCCGGGTCGCGCGGGCCGATTCAGAGCCCGCGGAAGTCGAAGTCCTCGGGCGCGCCGATACAAAACTGAAGCGCTGACCCGAGCGCCGCGCTAGCTGCCGAAATCGAGCTCGGCCTGCGCCAGCGGCTCGATGCAGGCTGGGTCGTCATTCTCGATCCGGTTGATCCTCGGAGACACCGCCTCGCGCCGAAGCTCGGGGGCGTCAGCGATCTCTCCAGTCCGAAGCCATCGGCGAGCGGCGTCCTGGCCGAGCACGACCGGCATCCGGTCGTGAATCTCCACGACCTCACCTTCCGACGGCCGAGTGAGCACGACGTACTGACCTTCCTGCCAGAGCCCCGCCATGAGCAAGAGCGCCCCATCCTCGCGGCGAAACAGATAGGGTTGGTTGACCCGACCCTCCTTGCGCCACTCGAGAAAGCCATCCGCAGGAACCAGGCACCTTCCCTCGAGAAACGCATCGCGAAACGTCGCCTTGCGGGCGGCAGACTCCGAGCGGGCGTTGATCAGCAGCCCTCCCCCCGATCGCGGGAGGCCCCAGAACGCATCTTCCAAGACGGGCTTGCCGCCTTTTAAGTGAACGACCGGGCTTCGTTGCCCGGGAGCGATATTGTAGCGAGGCCGGAGCTCGATGCGCGTTTCACTGAACTCGTCGAACGGCAGGCCGCGGATGAGTGTTCCTTCGTCGGGACAGGCCAGCGTGTATCGCCCGCACATCGCCGATCAGACCGAGTCGCTCTGGATCCCAACGCCGGCGTAGTCGAAGCCCTGCTCGGCGAGCTTGTAGGTCACCCAGATGTTTCGGCCGTCGAAGACCGCCGGGGTTCGCATCGCGTCGCGAATTCGATCGAACTCGGGGTACTGGTACTCGCGCCACTCTGTCAGGAGCATGAGCGCGTCGGCGTCTTTGACGGCGTCGTAGGCGTCGTCGACCAAACGGATGTCGTCGCCAAACATCTCTTTGATGTTTGCCATCGCTTCGGGGTCGTGGCCCACGATTTCGCAGCCCTCGTTGAGCAAGAACTCGATGGTGGTGATCGAAGGCGACTCGCGTATGTCGTCGGTGCCGGGCTTGAATGCAAGGCCCCAAATCGCGATTCGCTTCCCCGTGAGATCGTTTCCGAAATGCCGCTTGAGCTTGCGAACGAGGAAGCTCCGGTGCCGCACGTTCACCCGATTCGTCGCATCCGCCAGCTCGAGCTCGATTCCGTGACGTCGCGCGGTCGCCACCAGCGCCTTCACGTCCTTCGGGAAGCATGAGCCTCCGTACCCGGGCCCCGAGTGCAAGAACTGAGAGCCGATACGCGGGTCGCTCCCGACGCCCTTTCGAACGCTTTGCACGTCTGCGCCGACTTCTTCGCAAAGCACGGCGAGCTCGTTCATGAAGGAGATTCGCATCGCGAGCATCGTGTTGGCGGCGTACTTGGTGACCTCCGCGCTCTCGGGATTCATCCAGACGATTTTGGTGCTCGAGAGGTTGAGTGGGTGGTAGACGCGGTCCATGAGGCGCCGCGCACGATCGTGGCCTGGGCGCACGCCGACCACGATCCGATCGGGATACATGAAATCGCTGATCGCGCCGCCCTCTTTGAGGAACTCGGGATTGGAAGCGACCTGGATGTCGTGCTCGGCATCGGCGACCAGTTTCTGGACCTGTGCGTTGGTGCCGACGGGAACCGTGCTCTTGTTGACGATCACCAGGTCGTGGGTCGCGTGCTTGGCTAGTTCCTGGGCTACCGCGAAGACGGCGCTCAGGTCGGCCTCGCCGTCGTGGGTCGGAGGCGTACCGACGGCGATGAACGCCAGGTCGACGTCGCGAACGGCGGCAGCAAGGTCGGTCGTGAAGGTGAGACGGCCCGCGCTAGCGTTCTCTCGGACGAGCTCTTCGAGGCCCGGCTCGTAGATCGGAATCTCGTAGCGCTGCAGGCGTTCGATTTTCGAAGCGTCCTTGTCGACGCAGACCACGCGCTGGCCGGTTGCGGCGAAGCATGTGCCCGTGACGAGGCCAACGTACCCTGTTCCAATGACGCAAAGTTTCACCGCGCAGGAATAGCACGTTTTCGTCGCACCGAAAGATGCCAGTCCGAGGGCGAGAAGGTACTCTCGGCCCAGGGAGGGGCTCAGTTGATTCTCACCAACATCGACAGCGTACCAGGCAGACAGATCGTTCAACACTTCGGACTCGTCCAGGGCAGCACCATTCGAGCAAAACACTTCGGCCGAGACTTTGCTGCTGGGCTCAAGAATATCGTGGGAGGAGAGCTCAAGGGCTACACCGAGCTCCTCCAAGAAAGCCGCGCCGAGGCGACGAGCCGCATGGTCGAGCAGGCGCGCGCGCTCGGCGCGAACGCGGTCATCAACGTGCGCTTCACCACCTCTTCGGTCGCACAAGGCGCATCGGAGATCCTCTCTTACGGCACAGCCGTCCTGGTCGAGTAAGCGATGAATGAGATCGAGCTTTGGATTTCCATCGGGATTCCGATCCTGCTCGTCGTGATCGGCCGACTCGTTGGCGCGCGCATCGAGCGCAGGCACTACGAGGATATCGCCCGACGAGAAGCCCGATTTCGTGCGCAACCGGCCCTATCGACCAAGCGCTCCGATGTGCTCGAGCCGGTCGCTGTGGCTAGTCTCGCGAGCGGCTCCGTCGTCGTCTCGGTCGATCACTTCAAACGATTGCTCAGCGCATTTCGAATGGTGTTCGGCGGCGAGGTCCGCTCGTACTCCTCGCTGATCGATCGCGCGCGACGCGAAGCGGTCCTTCGCATGAAAGAATCGCAGCCCGACGCGGACGCGTACATCAACACTCGGCTCGAAACGTCGACCATCGCGAGCACGACCGGAAACGAAGGCATGGGAACCATCGAAGTGCTGGCCTACGGAACCGCGGTCCAGTACGATCGCGCCCCATGACCGACGAACGACCCCGAGTTTTGACCGAGCGTGACGGACGCGTCTTTCACATCGTCCTCGATCGCGCCGACAAGATGAACGCCTTCGACCTGCGCATGCTCCGCGAGCTCGCCGAGGCAGTCACCGTGTACGAATCAGACGATTCCCTCTGGTGCGCCCTGCTCTACGCAAACGGTAAGAACTTCACCGCGGGCCTGGATCTCGCGGAGGTGGGCCCTGCCGTCAAGAGCGGGGCGGCGCTCTTTCCCAAAGGCTCGGTCGACGTACTCAACCTTCACGAGCCCAAGCGCAAGAAGCCACTGGTGATGGCGGTCCAGGGCTGGTGCCTGACGATTGGCATCGAGCTGCTCCTGGCTGCCGACATTCGCATCGCCGCCGACGGCGCCCGGTTCGGCCAGATCGAAATCAACCGCGGCATCTTTCCTTTTGGCGGCGCGACCATTCGACTCCCGGAGATCGCCGGTTGGGGCAACGCGATGCGCTGGTTGCTCACCGGCGATCGCTTCGATGCGACCGAGGCGCTCAGGCTCGGTCTCGTTCACGAGGCGGTCCCTGAGGCGGAGCTCCGAGACAAGGCCCTCGAAATCGCGCGCACGGTCGCAACGCGGGCTCCCCTCGGAGTGCAGGCCACGATTCGCTCGTCGCGGACCGCTCAGGTCGATGGGACCCAGGCCGCGGTCGACGAGCTCCTGGTCATCGCTCGAGAGCTCATGGATAGCGAAGACGCCGCCGAGGGTATCCGTTCGTTCCTCGAACGCCGCGACGGTGAGTTCGAGGGCCGCTAGTCCGCGTCGCCTTTGAACAGGACATTGCTCGAAATCGGCGCCCGTGGTTGCCGGGTTTGATTTGCAGGAACCTCCGGGTCCTCGTACCCGAAAGAGAGTCCGCAGAGGATCTGCTCGTCGTCCGGAATCCCGAGGTGTTCCGCGACGAGCCCCGGGTAGGCGCGAAGCGCTGCCTGAGCACAGGTGCCAATGCCGCGAGAGTGCATCGCGAGCATGAGCGTCTGCACGTACATGCCGACGTCCAGCGCTACGCCGATACCGAAGCTCTTCGCCATGCAAACATAGGCAACGTGCGGCGCATCGAAGAACTCGAAGTTTCGTAGCATCGCTTTCATGCGCCCGATTTTGTCGTCTCTTGCGATGCCCATCTTGCCGTAGAGCTCGACGGCACAGGCTACCTGCTTCTCGCGATAGACGCCGCGGAACTCGTCTACTTGCGCCATCCCTTCCGACCCGGCGCCCGGAGCCCCGCTGCTCACCGCCTGCACCAAAGCGTCGCGGAGTTGAACACAGGCGTCGCCGGATGCGACGTAGACCCGCCAGGGCTGAACGTTGCAGTTGCTCGGAGCGCGCTGAGCCAGCTCGAGAACCTCTTCGATGGTTTCCCGAGGCACGGGTTTCGGCAGGAAACCTCGCACCGATCGTCGCGAACGGATCGTCTCATCCAAGTCGTGCATCGTTCTTGCTCTCTCCGGTCAGCCGCGTCGCTTGGGCTTCGGCACAGCCTTCTTGATCTGAATGGCGCAGTCCTCGCCGACGACCTTGCGCAAGGCCGGCTCGATCACCCCGTTGCGAACGTACTCTGCGCCAACGCCGAACGCGGCCCTGCCGGTCACACGGACCACGACCTCCCCTTCGCTGACCGTCACGAGCTCGATGCTGCTCGCATCCGCCTGAAGGAGCGGGTTGAGAACGTCGTCGATGACTTGCTGCACCGCCTCTTGCACCTGTGGAGCATGCGAAATTGAATCCCCAGGTGCAAACGACCGCCGAGCGGAGCGCCGAATCGAAGCTGAGCTATACTCCGCCCCAGATGACGCAAGCCGCTCGAACTCGCCTTCAGGTGGATGTCCGCCGACAGCAACTCCTCGAGCTCGGGCTCGAGATGTTTGGAACCCAGAGCTACGACGTTCTTTCGATCGACGAGATCGCCAGAAAGGCCGGGATTTCGAAAGGACTCCTCTACCACTACTTTTCGAGCAAGCGCGCGTTCTACGTGGAGACTGTCCGAGAGGCGGCGCGTCAGCTCCTCGAAGAGACCGCGGTCGAGCCCGAATCTGGACGGCCGGAGCCCGACCCTGAAGGGGTGCGGATGCGTCTTCGGGCGTTCATCGACTACGCGTCGCGTCGGCGCCTCGTATACGTTTTCCTGCTCGGGGGCGGCGTTGGAACCGACACCGAAGTGGTCGAGATCATCGAGCGAACGCGTCAGACGCTGCTCGATCGAATGCTCGCTCGGCTCGCCCCCTTTGGCGCTGATGCGGACGACCCAGCGACGCGGATTCGTCTTCGAGGCTGGCTCGGGTTCCTCGAGTCGACGAGTCTCGATTGGCTTCAGAACGAATCGCTCCCCAAGGAGGAGTTCGTAGAGGTCTTGGCGCAGATGGCCGGCGCCATTCTGACGGCAATCCTCAGCCCCACCGATCCCTGATGTCCGTTCGTCTCGCGCTCGTCGCCGCAGTCCTGGTCACGGCCCCGCTCGCCTGTACGCGACCGAGCGCGCCGGTCCAAACGCCTCCGGCGAAGTCGATCGAGCCCGCCCCCGACGCGAGCCCTGAGCCTGAACCGCCGGGAGAGTTTCACGCCATCGACTGGAGCGCTTTCGACTCCACGTCTCTCCGGAACCCCAACGACGGCTCGCTCGAGGGCGGCGTGGCACTCCCCCTCGCCGCCCCGGGGCTCCGCTTCAACCCCGCCCGCAGCGCCGACGCACGATACGGGACGGTCGAGCTGGTGCGCGCCTTGGTCGACGCTGGCGCCCGAGTCCACGCTGAGCTCGGCGGCCTGCCGGTGACGATCAACGATCTCAGCCTCGACGGGGGCGGGCCGATCCCGCACCACCGCTCGCACCAGAGCGGCCGGGATGTGGACACATTGTTCTATCAGCTAGGCCCGGATGGAGCGCCGATCGAAAGCGTGGGCGCGTTTTTCGATCCGAGCGGCGCCGGCGTGGACTTTCGAGACCTGGCCGACCCTACCGACGACGTAGCGCTGCGAATCGACCTTCCGCGCACCTGGCTCTTCGTCCGAGCGCTGATCGAGAACGGAGAGGCCCAGCTTCAGAACATCTTCCTGGCCGAGCATCTGAGGTCGCTCCTCTTGGAGGAGGCGCGGGCGAGCGGGGCTCCGGAGAGGACGGTGAAGCGATTCGCCGCCATGAGCTGCCAGCCGGGCTACCCGCACGACGACCACTTCCATTTCCGCTTCTTCTGTGCAGCCGACGACATCGCCAAGGGCTGCCGAGACTCGAAGCCGATCTACCCGTGGCATCGGAAGAAGCTCGCGAACGCCGGTCTCCGGCCGCGACCACTCGCGCCGAAGCGACCGGCCGCGAAAGCCAAGATCGTGACGCACGAGGAAGCCCGCGCCGCCGCCGGTCCGATTGACCCCGAAGTGGAGCGCTGGCTCGAGCTCCGGAAGCAATGGGTCCAGCAACCGCACCCGGGCCGTCGCTATTGTCCTTGATCGGGCGAGCAAGCTGCGATGCGCTAAGGTAGCGGCGTGACCGACTTCGATTGGATTACCGAACAGGCGGACTTCGAGGCGCTCGTCGACGAGCTTTCCGAGTCCAGTGCCTACGCGCTCGACACCGAGTTTCATCGCGAGCGAACCTATCTGCCGGTGCTCGCCGTCGCCCAGTTCGCCACGGCCGATCGTCTCGCCCTGGTCGACACGCTCGCAGTGGACGTCGGCTCGCTTCGGCGAGCCTTCGAAACCGACGGCATCTGCGTGATGCACGCCGGTTCTCAGGACCTCGAGATTCTCGAGCTCGAATGCGGCGCCGTACCCCGGAGGATGTTCGACACCCAGGTCGCGGCGCTTTTCTGCGGCTATCGCACCAGCTCGCTCGGCAAGCTGGTCGAGGGTTTTCTCGACCTACAACTCGACAAGAGCGCGCAGCTCTCCGACTGGACGAGGCGCCCCCTCCCCGCGGACGACCTTCGCTACGCCGCCTCCGACGTCGCCCACCTGCTCGAGCTGCGGGACGCGCTGCTCGAGCGCCTTGCCGAGCGCAACCGGGTCGACTGGGCCGAAGAGGAGATCGAGCGCCTGAGATCCAAAGACCGATCCACGCCCGAACCCGAAACGCTCTGGTGGAAACTGCGCGGCAAGACCAAGCTCAACGGCAAGGCTCGAGGCGTGGCTCAGGAGGTCGCCATCTGGCGCGATAGCGTCGCAAGGAAGCAGAACCGGCCTGCGAGAACCGTCCTCTCCGACATGGCGCTCCTGGCGCTCGCACAGCGACCCGCGCGCAACGTCGAGCAGCTCCGCTCCGTTCGAAACCTGGATCTCCGCCGCTTCAAATACAGCGACGAGCTTCTGGCGGCGATTCAACGAGGGACTCGCCTTTCGAAGGGCGAGGTCCGGATGCCTCCGAAGAAGCCGGAAAACCTTCCAAGCATCGACGGCGTGATCTCGCTCTGCCTCGCCTGGCTTGCTCAACGCGCAGGGCGCGAAGCTCTAGACGTGACGGTGCTCGGGACCCGGGACGACGTGACCAATCTGGTGCTTCGCCAGCCTTCGCGGCTTTCGAACGGCTGGCGAGACCTGCTCGTCGGCCACGAGCTGCGCGCCATCATCGACGGAAAAGCCGCGCTTCGGGTCAGCGGGACCGAGCTCGAGCTCGTGGATCGCTTGCCCCAGTGATTCGCGCTACATTGATGCGATGGGAGTGAGCAAAGGCGGACGCATCGTATTGATCGTCGCTTCGATCGTCGTGATCGGAGCCGGCATCAAGCTCGCCGCGCCCTTACTGGTGCCAGTGCTCGTCGCCGCCTTCATCGCCATCGTGACCGCTCCTTTGGTGATGAGGCTCTGTGATCGCGGCGCTCCTCGCCTTCTCGCCGTCCTATCCGGCCTGCTCTTGGACGTCGCCGCCGGCACCGCCCTCGGCATTCCTTTGGCCGGCGCCGTCGCCACGTTCACCGAACGCGTCCCCCAATACGCCACGATGCTGTCCGGCCAAATCGAATCACTAGAGCTCTGGTTCGCCGGGCACGGCATCCACCTCGAATCGGTCTACGATTTTTCCGAGCCGACTTGGATGCTGAACCTCGCCGCCTCGATGGCTCAGTTCGCGGCGTCCTTCGTGTCCCAGATGGTCCTGGTCCTCTTGATCGTCGCCTTCATGCTCTTCGAAGCTACCGGCCTTCGCGAGAAGCTCCGCCGGATCGCAACCCCTGGCCAAATCAAAGAGCTCTCGGACGCCGCCCGGGAAGTGAATACCTACCTCGTCGCCAAGACGATCATGAGCCTGCTGACCGGCGTCCTGGTCTTCGTCTGGTGCTGGTGGCGAGGGGTCGATGTCCCGGTGCTCTGGGGCCTCCTCGCATACCTTCTGAACTACATCCCGACTGTCGGTCAGATCATCGCAGCCGTCCCGGCGATCGCCCTGGCCCTGATTCAGTTCGGTCCAGGTGAAGCTCTGGTCGTTGCTGCGGGGTTTGGGGGCATCAACCTGGCCATGGGCGCTGCCGAGCCTCGGATCATGGGCCAGGCGCTCGGTCTCTCGGCGATGGTCGTGCTCGTGTCGATGGTCGTTTGGGGCTGGCTTCTCGGCCCTGTAGGCGCCCTCGTCTCGGCGCCGCTCACGATGGTGATCAAGCACGCGCTCGCGCACAGTGACGAGCTTCGTTGGCTCGCCGTCTTGCTCGGTCCCGCGCCAGGCCCGGCTGGCAGCATCAAGCCAGCCAAGCCAGAATCCACCGAGGAGCTCAGCCGCGCGAAAGCGCGTCCGTAGCCCGCTCGGCGAATCGACGAAGCACTTTGAGCGCCGCCGCACTCGGTGTTGCCCGTCCTTGGCCAACAGCCTCTTCGAGCTCGTGGATCAACGACGCCAGATCCGAGTCGGTTCGAAGCGCGCGACGAAGGCCGTCCTCGACCATGTCCCACATCCATTGAACCTGTTGCTCGCGACGCGTCTCCTGAAGCTCGCCGGACTCGTCGCGTTCGCTGCGGCTTTGCACGACGAGCTCCCAGAGCTCATCGAGGCCTGTCTTCTCGAGCGCGCTGCACGTCACGACGGGCGGAACACTGCCTCCTCGCATCAGGCGAAGGGCGCTCTGGTACGACGCCTGCGCCCGTATCGCGCGGGGTCGGTTGTCCCCGTCGGCCTTGTTGATGGCCAGCATGTCCGCGACCTCGAGGATCCCGCGCTTGATTCCCTGGAGCTCGTCACCCGCGCCCGCGATCAGGAGAACGAGAAAGAAGTCCACCATTCCAGCGACGATGGTCTCGGACTGACCGACACCGACCGTCTCGACGAGCACCACGTCGAAGCCGGCTGCCTCGCAGAGCAGGATCGTCTCGC
The DNA here is from genome assembly GCA_048550275.1 of Polyangiales bacterium. GTDB lineage: Bacteria > Myxococcota_A > Polyangia > Polyangiales > Houyiibacteriaceae > SG8-38. The sequence continues at coordinate 3,369 of JBLYYU010000296.1, read as the reverse complement.
GGGTCTTGCGCGCGACGCCGCCCAAGGTCCCACTCGTCGGCGAAGGGCGGATGAAGGCGTTGGGATCGTTGCTCAGGGCGGACATCCGGGTCTTGTCGCCAAGAATGCTGCCCCCGCTCACGCTGCTGGTCGGATCGACCGCGAGTACGGCAACACGATGCCCCTTGCCGGTCAGCAGAATGCCCATCGCGTCGATGAACGTGCTTTTGCCGGCCCCGGGGACGCCACTGACCCCAACCCGATACGATCCGCCGGTATGAGGCAGAAGCGCCTCGAGCACTTCTTGGGCCAGCACCGCGTGCGCGGGCTGCTCGCTTTCGATGAGAGTGATGGCCCGGGCGAGGATTGCCCGATCACCGCCGCGCACTCCGTCGACATACGCCTGAGCGTCGAGCCGGTTCACGACCCCCCGAGCTGCGCGTCGAGCTTCTCGAGGAGCTCGATCGCGGCGTCGGCAATCACGGTCCCCGGCCCAAAGATCGCAACCGCACCCGCTTCATGAAGAGCGTCGTAGTCCTCCGGCGGAATCACGCCTCCAACGACGACGAGGATGTCCCCGCGGCCCTGGTCCTTCAGCGCCTGCTTGAGCTGCGGCACCAGAGTGAGGTGACCTGCGGCGAGCGAGCTCGCTCCTACGACGTGAACGTCGTTTTCGATGGCCTGCTTCGCGCTCTCTTCCGGGGTCTGGAAGAGCGGCCCGATGTCCACGTCGAAGCCTAGGTCTGCGAACGCGGTAGCGATCACCTTCTGACCGCGATCGTGCCCGTCCTGCCCCATCTTGGCGACGAGGATGCGCGGCCTCCGACCGTGCTTGCCGAGAAACTCTTCACTTCGAGCCCGGACGCGGTCTACCGCATCCGAGTTCTTGCCGACTTCGCTTCGATACACGCCTTCGATACTCCGAATCGTCGCTTGGTAGCGCCCCCAGACACGCTCGAGCGCGTCGCTGATTTCTCCTACTGTGCCTCGATGCCTGGCCGCGTCGATCGCCAGCTCGAGCAAGTTGCCCTCCCCAGTCTCGGCGCAGTTGGTCAGGGCCTCAAGTTTCGGTCGAAGAGCCGCTTCGTCGCGCTCGGCTCTAAGCTCGCGTAGACGCGCGATCTGCGCTTCTCGAACCGCCGTGTTGTCGACCTTGAGAACGTCGAGGTGGTCCTCCTTTTCGAGGCGATGTTCGTTGATTCCGACGATGATCTGCTGACCGGAATCGATCCGCGCCTGCGTCCGGGCCGCGGCTTCCTCGATGCGAAGCTTCGGCAGCCCCGCCTCGATCGCCTTGGTCATTCCGCCGAGCTCCTCGACTTCTTTGATGTGCTCCCAGGCCTTGAGCGCGAGCTCGTGGGTCAGTCGCTCGACGTAGTAGCTCCCACCCCAGGGGTCGATGACCTTCGTGGTCCCGCTTTCGAGCTGAAGATAGAGCTGTGTGTTCCGCGCGATGCGAGCGCTGAAATCAGTGGGCAACGCGATCGCCTCGTCGAGCGAATTCGTGTGGAGACTCTGGGTGTGCCCCTGGGTCGCGGCCATCGCCTCGATGCAGGTGCGAACGACGTTGTTGTAGACGTCTTGCGCCGTGAGACTCCAACCCGAAGTCTGGCAGTGCGTGCGCAAGGCCAGGCTCTTGGGGTTCTTGGGTTCGAACTGCTGAATGAGCTTCGACCAGAGAAGGCGCCCCGCGCGCAGCTTGGCGACCTCCATGAAGAAATTCGTGCCGACCGCCCAGAAGAAGCTGATTCGAGGTGCGAACTCGTCGATGCCGAGGCCAGCCGCCATCCCGGTCCGGACGTACTCGAGGCCGTCGGCCAGCGTGTAGCCGAGCTCGAGATCCTGCGTCGCGCCGGCCTCCTGCATGTGGTAGCCGCTCACGCTGATGCTGTTGAAGCGCGGCATGTTGGCCGCCGTGTACTTGAAGATATCCGCGATGATCCGCATCGAGGGTGACGGCGGATAGATGTACGTATTGCGGACCATGAACTCCTTGAGGATGTCGTTCTGGATGGTCCCGGTGAGCTGCTTGGGGTCTACGCCCTGCTCTTCGGCCGCGACGACGTAGAGCGCGAGAATGGGAAGCACGGCCCCGTTCATCGTCATCGACACGCTCATCTTGTCGAGCGGAATGCCATCGAAGAGGATACGCATGTCCTTGATGGCATCGATCGCTACGCCGGCCATGCCGACGTCGCCGGCGACGCGCGGATGGTCGGAATCGTAGCCGCGGTGTGTGGCCAGATCGAAGGCGATCGAGAGCCCCTTCTGACCCGCCGCGAGATTGCGACGATAGAACGCGTTGCTGGCCTCGGCGGTCGAGAACCCCGAGTACTGACGCACGGTCCAAGGGCGACGCACATACATCGTGGAGTACGGCCCGCGAAGATATGGCGGCATCCCGGGCATCGTCTCGAGATGGCTCACGGGGCCGAGGTCGTCGGCGGTGTAAACCGGATTGACATCAATGCCTTCAGGCGTGGTCCATCGCCCCTTGGCGCCGTCGCCTGCGAGCGCCTTCCATTCATCGAGCGAAGTCGCGCGGCTCTCGTCCGTCGCGTCGAAGTCGATTGTACTGAAGTCCGGCAGGCCGCTCATGATTCCACCCCCATCGAATCGAGGACGCGGGTCATCGTGCTCAGCACGTCCGTCCCGACGAAAATGAACTCGTCGACACCCAGCTCACGGAGCGCGCTTTCCGCGTCTCCCGGTCGGCCCGCGACTAGAACGACGGGGCAGCCCGCCTTCTTCAAGGCTGCGACCGCGGGTTCGAGCATCTCGGTGTAGTCCTTGTCGTTTCCGCAGACGACAGCCGCCGTGGTCGACGAATCCTTCCAGGCCGCGGCCATGCCATTCATGTCGTCGAAGCCATCGTTCGTCGCGGCGCCGATCCCGGCAGCGGCCAGAAGGTTTTGCGCCCAGGTCGAGCGCGTCTTGTGCGCAGGAATCGCTCCGAGGTTCGCAAAGAACGCCGTCGGGCGATCGTCCGCTCGATCGCTACGATCGCGCAACTGCTCCCAGATCTCGGCTTCCCTCCACTGGACAATCGGCTCGACGTGGAAGTCCGGTTGGCCGTGTTGGAGCACCGTCGCGACGCTGTACATGTCGGCACCGTTCGTCGTCGCCTCCAGGCAGGCTGCCGTCAGGTCCCCAAGCGCGCGCTCGTCGTCTTTGACCTTGCGGGCCAAGCCGAGAAGCCGCGGGCGATGCGCGGCCAGATCGAGCGACTCGAGCGAGGCCTTGAGCAATTGCTGAAGCTCTCCCCCGGAGACCGGCTCACGTTCGACGCGCTGTTCCTCCAGATTTGGGAACTCGCTCACCCCTACGAGCGGGGTCTTGCGCTTGCAGAGTGCCTTCTCTCGCTCGTCAGCAACCGCAGCGACAGCGTCG
>JBLYYU010000295.1:0-5117 GCA_048550275.1 Polyangiales bacterium | reverse complement strand
TCCATCTCCGAGAGCACCTCTTGTGGCGCCGCCGTGGCAGGCCCTTCTTCCACGATCTTCTGGTGCCGCCGCTGGATCGAGCAGTCGCGCGAAACGGAGAAGAGCACCAGCTCCGCTTCGCCATCGTTGACGAGGGCTGAGCTCTCGTCCATCGTTCCGCCCGTGCGGACCTCCAATCGATTCGCTGTCGCGGCGTCGGCGCTTCTCGCCTACACCGTGGCCGTCGTCCTCTGGGGCGCGTATGTCCGCGCAACGCTCTCGGGCGACGGCTGTGGCGACCATTGGCCGCTCTGCAACGGCGTTGCCATTCCCGTCGACCCGTCGCTCAAAACAATTGTCGAGCTCACGCATCGTGTGACCTCCGGCCTGTGTTGGATTTGGACGCTCGTCATGTGGGTCGCTGCGATGCGCTCGTTCGAACGCGCTCACGCCACACGTTCCGCGGCGGGCTGGAGCCTCTTCTTCATGACGACTGAAGCCCTCGTGGGGGCCGGCCTGGTCCTCTTTCGGATGGTCGCCGACAACCCCTCGACGGCTCGGGGCGCCTGGATGGCCGCCCATTTGATCAATACGTTTCTCCTGCTCTCGGCCCTCACCTGGATGGCGTACAGCGCCCGGAGAGAGCAGGGAGCGCGCTTTCCAAGCGACCGGCGTTCCCGCTGGATGTTTGGCGGGGCCGCGGCGGTCGTGCTCTTGGTCGGCGTCAGTGGAGCGATCGCAGCCCTCGGCGACACGTTGTTTCCCGCTTCGAGCCTAACCGTGGGACTTCGTGAAGACTTCTCGCCTAGCGCACACATCTTTCTTCGCCTGCGGCTTTGGCACCCGGTGATCGCCGTATTCGGCTCCGGCTATCTGATCTGGCTTGCGGCTGATCTGCTTCGCCGCAGACCGAGCCCGACCGTTCCCAAGCTCGCGGTCGCTCTCGGCGCTCTCGTGCTGGTCCAAATCGCCGTGGGGCTTCTCAACGTTGCGCTCCTTGCGCCGGTTTCGATGCAGCTCATCCATCTGCTCCTCGCGGACGCGACCTGGATTACCTTAACCCTGCTTGCACTTTCCTCACTGCCTCCGAGTTCGGGTGCTAACCTAGTCACGTGAGCGATCCGTATCTCGGCAAAGAGGTGGCAGGGCAGTTCCGCATCGTCGAGAAGATCGGCAAGGGCGGCATGGGCGCGGTCTACAAGGCCGAGCAGCCCGACATGAATCGGTACGTGGCGATCAAGATTCTCCACTCGCGCTACCTGAGCCGCAGCGATTTGGTTTCGCGTTTTAGGCGAGAGGCACGCGCGATGAGTCAGCTCTCGCATCCGAACACCGCGCGGGTGTTTCTGTACGGCCAACTCGAAGATGGCGCCTGCTACTTCGTGATGGAGCATATGGTCGGGCAGAACCTCGCGCAGATCGTCCGGGCAGAAGGCGCGATGAAGCCGAGGCGTGCCGTGCGCATCATGACCCAGGTCTGCGGTGCGCTCGAAGAAGCGCACCAGGCGGGCATCGTTCACCGGGATCTCAAACCCGAGAACGTCTTCGTGACCAGTCAGGGCGGCATTCGCGACTTCCCCAAGGTCCTGGACTTCGGTCTGGCAAAGGTCACCGAACGACAAATGCGGCCCGGCTCCATGGTGCTGACCCAGCAGGGCATGGTCTTCGGCACCCCCGAGTTCATGAGCCCCGAGCAGGCCCACGGAAAGACTCTCGACGCCCGCTCGGATATCTACTCGCTCGGCATCATTCTCTACGAGCTCCTGACCGGGAAGCTTCCGTTCGACGCCAAACAGCCGATCGAGTTCATCCAGCTCCACGTCAACGCAAAGCCGATCCCATTGTCGGAGCGGCTTCCGGACGCGAGCTTTCCGGAGGGCCTCGAAGACGTCGTCATGGCCGCCCTGGCAAAGAAGCCGGAGGAGCGGTACGCGAGCGCCGCCGAGTTCGCCGCAGCCCTAGACAGCGTCCTGCAGGTCGAAGCGGGCGAGCGAGGGTCGATCACACTGCCGACGCCTGTTCCCGCTGCGCCCCAACCAGCGCCTGCCCCTCCGATCGATTCGAACCGCGCTCCTGCCAAGGGCCGGGCGTCCTGGCTGATGTTCGGAATTGGCGTCGTTCTCGCCTTGGCTGGCGTGATCGCCCTCTTGGTGGCTCTAGGCCCTGCTTCCTGAGGCCGGCGGCCGCTTCTTGACCCCCGTCGGGGCTGGCCCTAGGCCGCCTTTTCAGGGAGCTTGACCGTTTTCAGCGGGAGCTTCAGAGTGCGCGCCCGCTTCCCGCCAGGAACCACCATGACTGCTGCGATTCGCCCAGCCACGATGATGCTGACCATGCGCGACCTCGTCGCGCTGACGAAGCCTCGGATAACGCTGATGGTGCTCGTCACCTGCGCCGGCGGCATGTGGATGGCGCCGGGCTCTCTCGGCGTTGGCTCGATGGCCGTCATGCTGCTGACCACCGGGATGGTCGTCGGCGCCGCGAATACGCTCAACTGCTACCTCGAGCGCGACACCGATCGCCTGATGGCGCGCACCGCCAACCGCCCGTTGCCCGATCGCCGGCTCGAGCCGTCTTGGGCGCTGATCCTCGGTGTCCTCATGGGGCTATTTGCCGTCCCGACGCTCACCGTCGCCGTCAATCCGATCACGGGCCTCCTCGGCTTCATCGCCCTTGCCAGTTACGTGGCGATTTACACTCCCATGAAGCAGTACACACCAGCAGCTCTCTATGTCGGGGCGGTGCCCGGCGCCTTGCCGCCGCTCATGGGCTGGACGGCCGTCACGGGCAGCATCGACCTGCCAGGGCTGGTTCTCTTTGGCGTCCTGTTCTTCTGGCAAATCCCCCATTTCATCGCCATTTCGATCTTTCGCCAGGAGGAGTACGAGCGGGCCGGCCTCAAGGTCCTGCCCTCGGTCCGAGGCATTCGGGCGGCCAAGGTTCAGTCCGCCGTCAACGCGGGTGCGCTCTGGGCGGTCTCACTCTTGTTGGTTCCCTACGGCCTCGCGGGGACGCTTTACCTCCTCGTAGCGATGGTTCTCGGCGCGCATTTCTTCTGGTCGGCCCTCCGTGGGTTCAAGGCCGAAGGAACCGAGGAGACCAAGGTCTGGGCCAAGAAGTTCTTCTTCGCATCTCTCATCTACCTGACCGGCCTCTTCGCGGCCCTGATCATCGATGCGCTCTAGGGCCCGCGGTTTCTTTCTGTTGGCGCTCCTCGGCGCGCTGACGCTGGGCTGCTCGAAGCGCAAAGCCGCCGATGTCCCCGTTCTGGGCCAGCTCCCCGAGTTCAACCTGGTCGATCAGAACGAGCAGGTCTTCGATCGGGCTGCGATGGAGGGGACGGTTTCGGTCTCTGCCTTCGTGTTCACCCATTGCAAGTCCACTTGCCCCCGGATCACTGCTCATATGAAGGGGCTCCAAACTCGTGTTTCCGATGTCCCGAGCGCCCAGCTCATCTCGGTCAGCGTCGACCCTCGCAATGACACCCCCGAGGTCATCAAGGCCTACATGACCAAGAACGAGCTCGACGAGCGCAATTGGCGCTTTGTTACCGGCGAAGAGGAGCAGATCCGGCACGTCGTGGTCGACGGCTACCGGGTCCCGATCGGCGACGAGGACAGCCGAGCGGCGGGCGCCGACGACATCATGCACTCGAATTCTTTCGTGCTGGTGGACGAGAAGGCGCAGGTCCGCGGCTACTACCGGGCCAACAACGACGGCATCGAGGACCTCGAGCGCGATCTTCGCGCCCTGGCCGCCGTCGTGCCCGCCAAGCATTGATAGCGCTCGGCTTCGGTGTTAAGTCCGCGGCATGAGTGAAGCCATTCCAGTCGCCGAGCGACTCAGTGTCGTCAAGCCGTCCGCTACCGTCGCCGTCGCTCAGCGCGCGCGCGAGCTCAAGGCGCAGGGCATCGACATCCTCTCCTTCAGTGTGGGCGAGCCGGATTTCGATACGCCGGTCCACATTCGTGACGCTGCCAAGCAGGCGATCGATTCCGGCGCCACCCGGTACACCGCCGCGCGTGGCACCGTCGAGCTTCGTGAAGCGATCTGTGAGGCGTCGGCAAAGCGTCGCGCCGGGGTGACCTACAAGCCGTCAGAGGTTGTCGTTTCGGTGGGCGCCAAGCACACGCTCTTCAACTTGGCCCTGGCACTCTACGACGAAGGCGACGAAGTCATCATTCCGGCGCCGTACTGGGTGAGCTACCCCGAGCAGGTTCGCCTCGCGGGCGCGGAGCCCGTCATCGTGCAAGCCACCGAAGCAGACGGCTTCCGCATGACACCCGAAGCCCTGCGCGCCGCGATCACGCCAAAGACCAAGGCGCTCATTCTCTGTTCGCCGTCCAATCCGACCGGCGCGGCGTACACCGGCGAACAACTGCGTGCGCTGGCGGACGTCGCGGCGGAGCACAGGTTCTGGATCATCGTCGACGAGATCTACGGGCAGCTGATCTACGGTGACTTCGAGCAGAAATCGATCGCCGAGGTCGCCCCCGAGCTTAAGGACCGGATCATCATCGTGGACGGCGTGAGCAAGACATTCGCGATGACTGGCTGGCGCATCGGCTGGATGCTCGCACCCGAATACGTGGCGAAGGCCTGCGAGAAGATCCAGAGCCAGTCGACGACCAACCCGAGCTCGATCGCCCAGAACGCGGCGATCGCAGCTCTTCAGGGCGCTTGGGGTCCGATGGAAGAGATGCGCCAAGCGTTCGAAGCCCGCCGGAGCATCATCGTCGAAGGCCTGAACGCCATCGACGGGATCAGCTGCGGGGTGCCCGAGGGCGCGTTCTACGCGTTCGCAAACGTCCAGGGCCTGATCGGCAAGAAGGGCGGCGGCAAGACTCTCGAAACCGATCTCGACGTGGCCGGCTACCTCTTGGAGGAAGCGCGCTGCGCAGTGGTGCCCGGCACGGCGTTCGGCGCGCCCGGATTCGTTCGCATTTCGTATGCGGCTTCGAACGACATGATCCGCGAGGGGCTGAAGCGGATCGGCGACGCGGTGGCGAAGCTTACGTAAGGTTCATACCGGGGCACGGAAAGAAGGGCGCGACGCGGGGCTTCTGTGGCCATGTGTCATCGGAGAACGGCTCGCGACGCACGTGCTCGCGATTGGGGCCCGCTCGGCTGATCCATATGGC